>SXYE01000021.1 GCA_005789325.1 Actinomycetota bacterium | reverse complement strand
TGATGCGATTGCAAAAGCAATCACGTCACCAATTGGAGGCATTTGATTCTAAATGTCTTCTTTGAATCTTTTATCTGTCTTTTTTAAACTTCTGATCATAAAATAAGAAATAACGGCAACTGCTATTCCTAAAAGAAGAAAGGTTAATAAACCCAAAACACCTGGTCTTACTCGGTCTGGGTCAATTTCAGGAGCAGGAGTTTCTGACAAAAATAGAATAATTTTCGTTAACATGTTCTCAATCTATCTTAATCCTGCAAACAAATCAGTTTCTGGTGTTTTAGTGGCAACACGGGTGATGGCTAATTCGTAATCTTCAGTAGGCCAAATCTTTTTGGCAATTTCAGTGGGAAGAGCAAACCAGTCACCATCAGGATCAACTTGTGTGGCATGAGCAAGTAAGGCTTGGTCTCGTTTGTCAAAGTACTCTGCGCAATGAATTTGAGTTGTGACTCTGTGGGAGTCATCATCTTTCTCATCTATCCAGTCTGCATAAGGATTAGGTTTTCCTAATTGCTTAAACGCTTCATCTATTGCTTTCATCTGTTTTAAGTTAAATGATCTTTGGTAATAAAGTTTCTTAGGCTGAAAAGCAAAACCTAATTCGGGGAATCGATTAACTCTTCCTGAGTGTTCATAAGCAAACATTGTTATTTCGTGGCAGCGAATGTGATCTGGGTGGGGGTAGCCACCATTTTCGTCATAGGTAATTAAAACTTGAGGTCTAAATTCTCTAATAAGTTTTATAAGTGGTTTAGCTGCTTCTTCTATTGGAATTTCAGCAAAGCAACCTTTAGGAAGTGGTGGTTTTGGTTCACCATCTGGCCAACCAGAATCTTGGAACCCTAACCAAGTGTGTTTTGCTCCAAGTACTTTGATGGATTCTTCCATCTCTTTTTTTCTAATCTGGGTGAGTTCTTTTTCAGTATCAGGATTTTTTAGTTTGGGATTTAAAACATCTCCTCTTTCACCACCTGTACAAGTGGCAATCATTACTTCCACACCTTCAGCTACATATTTGGCAACTGTGGCCGCACCTTTACTGGCTTCATCATCTGGGTGAGCGTGCACCGTTAAGAGGCGAAGTTGCGTCAATTTTTATCCTTCAAAACTAGGCAGTAAAGTCTTAATTACAAATTAAATTCTACGAGGAACATAACTTGGCGACTAATCGAGATCAATGGCCACCACACATTCAGGATCGATATCCCAAACCAGGTAAACCTTGGTTTCTAGTAATTGTTGCTGTAATTTTTATTGTTGTTGTCGGTGCATTTGTCTCAACAGGAATTTCTAGAGTTATAAATCCACCGTTAAGTGAAAAATTATTGGCTTGGGAAGTTAAAGACAAAAACAATGTTGAGGTTATTTTTGAGATAACCAGACCAGCTGATATGGACGTTTGGTGTTTGATTAGATCTCAAGACTTTTTTATGACCGATCTTGGCTATGCAATTCTGGAATTTCCTCAAGATGGTAAAACTTACAAACAGGTTAATTATGTTTTAAAAACTGCTTCTGAAGCTTTTACTGTTGAAGTAATTAACTGTGATGATGATCCGAAATCATCTTTGTTTCCTGCTCCTCAGTTTGGAATTGATGTACAAAGACCACAGCAAGATCCCCCGGCAATAAATTCAGGGTTCTAAGTATCATTAGAGACTATGAATACTGCATCTACTTGGTTGACCCAAGAATCCTTTGACCGACTTAGCGCTGAATTAATTGATCGCTCCGGTCCACTTCGTTCTGAAATAACAAAAAAAATTGAATTAGCCAGAGAAGAAGGCGACTTAAAAGAAAACGGTGGTTACCACGCTGCCCGAGAAGAACAAGGAAAAAACGAAGCAAGAATTAGACAACTAAAACAAATGTTAGAAAATGCTCAAATAGGAACTCCCCCAAGTGATACAGGAACAATTGCAATTGGTCATGTTGTCACAGTTGAATTTAGTGATGGCGATTCAGAAAGATTTTGGTTGGTTTCTCGTGAAGAAGCAGTGCACGCAACTATGGATGTTTATTCCCCTGACTCACCACTTGGAAACGCAGTTATTGGTAAGAAGCAAGGCGACAAATCATCTTTTGCTTTACCTAACGGCAAAGAGATTTCAATATTGATTAAAAATGTTGAAATCTATCAGGCTTAACGACTTGTTACTTTTCTAAATTTTCTTGCAGCAATTGGCATAAACACGGCCGTTATCACTATTAGCCAAATAATTGTGGTGATAATTGGATGTTGTAATGAAAACGGTGCATCAGCTGCAACTTCCATTGGGTAACCAAATAGATATCTCGCAGCAGCAACAATTGAAGTTATCGGATTCCACTCAGCAAAAATTCTCAACCAAGTTGGCAAAGTTTCTGTGGGAACAAATGCGTTTGACAAAAATGTTAAAGGAAATAGCCAAGCAAAACCTGCGGTACTGGCAACTTGTGGAGAAGAAACTGAAAGACCAATGCTTGCTCCAATCCAAGACATTGAAAAACCAAAAGCTAATAACAACAGATAAGCAAAAATTGCGTTGAGAAAACCACCATTAATTTCCCAACCAATTGCAAGACCAGTTAGGGACATGATAAATAACGTAATAACACTTCTTGCTAATTCAGCAAAATTTTGTCCAAGTAAAACTCCAGTGGTATTCATTGGTAATGATTTGAATCGATCAATAATTCCTGAGTTCATATCAGCGTTTAATCCAATTGCAGCTGATGCTCCAGCAAAAGCAATTGTTTGCACAAAAATACCTGGAATTAGAAATGATCGGTAAGAACTATCGCCCACATCAATTGCGCCACCAAAAACATAAGCAAAAAGCAAAATAAAAATAATAGGTTGGACAACATCAAAAAATAGAACTTCAGGATTTCTTCTAAACCTTAGTAAGT
This sequence comes from Actinomycetota bacterium, assembly GCA_005789325.1. Lineage (GTDB taxonomy): Bacteria > Actinomycetota > Actinomycetes > S36-B12 > UBA5976 > ATZT02. The sequence continues at coordinate 8,569 of SXYE01000021.1, read as the reverse complement.
TTCTCCAAGCGATAACAGATGAATCGTGAAGTAACCAGTAAATCTTGCCGTGCTTGTTTGCGTATTCTTCAGTTATCGAGCGTGAATTCATTAGCGACGACCTTTCTTTACCAAAACATTTTCATCTTCATTTTTTACCTCTTCGGCATGATGTCCAGTTAAAGACAGAAAAACATCATCTAAAGTTGGTCTTCTAAGTTGAATTTCTTTTATTTCAATTTTTGCAATATCAAGTGCTCTAACTGCTTCAACAACTTTTACCCCGCCACCAGAAACGGGTGCTTGAACATGTTCACCCTCAATAACAACTTTTCCACTGGCCATACTTTGTAAAGCTTGTGCAGCGAGTTCTGCTTTGGATCGATCAACAACCACATCGATTCTTTCTCCACCAACTTGGGTTTTTAATTCATCAGCTGTGCCTTGGGCAATAACTTTTCCTTTATCTATTACCGCAATTTTGTCTGCTAGTTGATCTGCTTCTTCTAAATACTGAGTGGTTAATAAGACTGTTGTTCCTTCTGAGACAAGTCCTTGAATTACATCCCACATCATTAATCTAGATCTTGGATCTAATCCTGTGGTTGGTTCATCTAAAAATAAAATCGTTGGATTTGCAATTAAGGATGCTGCAAGATCTAGTCTTCTGCGCATTCCACCTGAATATGTTTTAACAATTCTTTTGGATGCATCCGTTAAATTAAAACGCTCCAATAGATCATGAGCTCTAGTTATGGCTTCTTTTTTAGGAAGTCTAAATAGTCTGCCTAGCATTATTAAGTTTTCAATTCCAGTGAGATTCTCATCAACTGAAGCATTTTGTCCAGATAAACCAATAATTTCTCGAGCATGTTCTGGATCATTGATTACATCAACGTCAGAAACTATGGCAGTTCCTGAATCTGGTACCAATAAAGTTGTTAAGACTCGAACCGCTGTAGTTTTACCAGCACCGTTTGGTCCAAGTAATCCAAAAACACTTCCCTGTTCAACTTTTAAACTAAGTCCATCAAGGGCAGTAACATCGCCATATTTTTTTACTAAATTAGTGGCTTCAATAGCGATTGGCAAAATACTCCTAAATTCTTTAAGCGCTTTTCTACTTTACTAGGCTTATTGAACTTGCGCATCGTGGCCTAAAGCCTTGATGCATGCCAAAACATCTTTTTCGTGTTCTTGTCCTCTAGTTTCCATAGTTAAATTCACAGCAACTTCATCTAATGCCAACATTGGATCTGTTCTTAAGTGAAAAACGTCCATAATATTTGCACCCGCTGCGCCAATTTCACTTAGTAATTTTGCTAAAGATCCAGGCTTGTCTTTGATTCGAATTCTTACAGTTAAATATCTTCCTGCAGCAGCTAGTCCTGTTTGCATTATTCGTTCTAACAAAAATGGATCAATATTTCCACCAGATAAAACAATTGCCACTGGTCCTTCAAAAGCACTTGGATTTGCAATGAAGGCAGCAGCACCAGCTGCTCCACCTGGTTCAACTAGTAATTTTCCTCGTTCAAGTGTTTGTAATATTGCAATTGAGAGTTCACTCTCACTAACAGTAATTATGTCGTCTACGTAATCTTGAATAATTCCAAATGGAACATCACCAGGTTTACCAACTGCAATTCCATCAGCAATTGTGTTCATCGCTTTTAAAGCGATTGGTTTTCCTTGTTTTAGTGAATCTGGATAGGCCGCAGCATTTGCAGCTTGAACACCAATTACTTTTACATTTGGATTTTGTTCTTTTATAGCTAGTGCTGTTCCTGCAAGTAATCCCCCGCCACCGGTACAAACTAAAACAGTTTTAACTTCTGGCATTTGTTCCAATATCTCTAAGCCAACAGTTCCTTGTCCTGCCACAATCTGGGGGTGATCAAATGGTGAAATGAAAATTGATCCACTTTTTTGGCAGTCTTCTTGCGCAGCAATCAAAGCCACATCTAATGTTTCGCCTACGAATTTAACTTGAGCTCCATATCCTTTTGTGGCAACAACTTTTGGAATTGATGCACTAATTGGCATGTAAACAGTTGATTTAATTCCTAAAAGTTGTGCAGCAAGTGCTACACCTTGAGCATGATTTCCTGCACTTGCAGCAACTACACCTTTTTTTCTATCTGCTTCGGAAAGTTGAGATAATAAGTTGTAGGCACCACGAATTTTAAATGATCCTGCACGTTGTAAATTCTCTGGTTTTAAGAAAACTGGTTTACCAATTTGTCTTTCCAGCCAACCTGCATTAACCATGACTGTCGGTCGGATTATTCCTTCAAGTCTTTTGGCAGCCTCTTGAATATCTTGTAAAGAAACAGGATGTTTGTTGGACATTTGCTTTCTCCTGTTTCTTCAAACGCAGCCGGCTATCTGAGTCAGTTTAAACCACTAACACCAGTTAGGCTAGAACTTATTGTGACGTTGATTCAAAAAATTGGTCGATTAATTCGACATAATCCTTGGCTACGAGGGCTACCAAATGAAGTAGCAGTGCTTTCTTTGATTGCTTTTTTTGTTGCAATTGGATTTGGAATAGTCGCACCTGCGATTCCTGTTTTTGCTAGATCTTTTGGAGTAAGTGCACTTGCTGCTAGTTCCGTTGTTTCTGTATTTGCTTTTATGAGATTTGCCTCAGCCCCTATTGCAGGTTTATGGGTAAATCGTTTTGGGGAAAGAATAATTTTAACTGTTGGTTTGTTACTTGTTTCAATTTCAAGCTTTTTTGCTGGATTAGCTGAAGACTTCACTTATCTTTTAATACTTCGAGGTGCTGGTGGTTTAGGAAGCACAATGTTTACAGTTTCTGCTTTTACTTTGCTTTTAAGAATTGTGGCTCCAGATCAAAGGGGTAGGGCTGCTGCTGCTTTCCAAGGTGGATTTTTAGTAGGAGGTTTGGCCGGACCTGCAGTTGGTGGAATTGTTATTGCAATTTCACTTCGCGCTCCATTTTTTGTTTATTCTTTCACTCTTTTGTTAGCTGCGGCTGCGTCAGCTTTCTTTTTGAATGCGCACAATAAAGAAAATATGGAAACAAAAGAAAGATCAAAAGTTTCAGCTTCTCTTAAAGCTTTTACTAACGCTTTAAAAAATAAGGCTTACTCTGCTGCTTTGTCTGTTAATTTAGCAACAGGATTTGTTTCATTTGGAATTAGATCTTCAATTATTCCCCTATTTGTTGTAGAGGAACTAAAATCAAGTCCCTCATTAATCGGCATAGGTTTCTTAGCAACAAGTGTTACTCAAGCAATATTTCTTTCTTATGCTGGAAAATCAACAGACATAAAAGGTCGAAGACCTTCAATGATTTTTGGTACATCTGTTTTGTTTATTTCCATCCTTGTACTGGTTGCTTTTGAAACTCCGTCTGGTTATTTAATTTCCATGGCAATTGCTGGTGTGGGTGCAGCTTTCATGGGTGCAGCACCAGCTGCGGTAATTGGGGATGTAACTGGTGGAAAGAAAAGTGGACCTGTTGTTGCTGCTTTTCAAATGACAAGTGATTTTGGATCAATTGCTGGACCAATAGTTGCTGGAGCTTTAGTTGATTCTTTGGGCTTTGGTTGGGCATTTATGACAGGTGCCGCAGTTTCTCTAGTTGCTGTTTTCTTTTCTGTGCTCATGCCTGAAACAAAACCAAAAGGTGAAGTAAAAAGTTAATTGGCGTAAATCCATTTTTTGTTGCACAATTTAAGTAAGGAGAATCAAAATGACGCAAACTGCTTATTTCGCTCTTGGTTGCTTTTGGGGTGCTGAAAGAAGATTTTGGCAAACAGAAGGGGTAATTGAAACATCTGTTGGATATATGGGTGGAACAAAACAAAATCCAAGTTATGAATTGGTTTGCACCGGCACCACAGGTCATGCAGAAGCAGTCAAAGTTATTTTCGATGAATCAGTTGTTAGTTATAGAAAATTACTAGAAATGTTTTGGACGATACATGATCCAACTCAAGGAAATCGTCAAGGAAATGACATCGGATCACAATATCGAAGTGTGATTTTTTACACCACCGAAGAGCAAAAAAATGAAGCTTTACTAACAAAAGAAATTTATGAAAAAGCAATCAAGAATGAAGGATTTAATTCCATTACAACAGAAATTCTTCCTGCTGCTGATCATGTTTATTTCGAAGCAGAAGAGTATCACCAAAAATATTTAAAGAAGAATCCAAATGGTTATGACTGCCATGCACGAACCGGAGTTTTTTTTCCTGTTAATGCTTAAATAAAAATAGCCTGGTCATTTATTGACCAGGCTATTTATTTTGTCTTAATTACTCGCGACGTCCTGCAAGGATTGCAAATAGTCTGAGCATTTCTAGGTATAACCAAACAAGAGTTACGGTTAAACCAAAAGCTAATCTCCAAGATTCTTTTTCAGGCAATCCCATTGAGATTGCTTGACGAATTGATTGGAAATCAAGCATTAATGAAAATGAAGCAAGACCTACACCAAATAGTGCAAGTAATATTCCAATTCCACCAACACCGTAAAAGCCCCAACCTCCACCAACACCCATGAATGAAGCGATGATGGAAATTACTGCAATTACTAGATAAGAAACCATTGCCACCATCATCATGCGGGTGAACTTGGCATCTACTTTGATAATTCCTGATTTAAATAAGAACAACATGGTTCCAAAAGCAACCATGGTGCTCATGATGGTGTTACCAACAATGTTTGTGCCATCTGCCACAACAAGGTTTTGGTAAATGTAAGAAATTCCTCCTACAAATACACCTTGAAGTAGTGCATAAGCAACAACTAATACTGGTGAAACATTCTTTTTAAATGTGTTTACTAATCCCAGTACTAAACCTGCGATTGCAGCAATTATTGCTAAGCCTGGTGCATTCCAGCCAACAAATGCGCCAACTAGTAATAGTGCCAACATCGCAAAAGATTTCATAACTACGTCATCCATAGTTACAACGCGTTCACCTGGTTTAGCTGGTGTTCTACCTGGGAAAGTTTGAGTTGTTTCATCAACTGGAGTTGATGTGATTACGTTTCCGTCGTATCCGCCTTGGTTATTTCCAAGTACTGATCCTGGTTTTTGAAAGTCGGCATATCGACGTATAACCGGATTTCTGGATTCCATGTCTATTTTTATCTCCTTTAGAAAGTAGAGGAAAACTTAATTTCCTCTCTATTCAAAGTAACACGTTTTCATTTTTGGCGCGTGCCAACGTAGAGACTCACCACAACAATGAGGCCACCTAGGGCCTGAATTGGGGTGGGAAGTCCTCTGCCCAACAAGGCACCAAAGCCAATTCCCACAACTGGGATTGCGTTTAAGGCCAAAGCTGAATATCTGGTTGGCACCAAAGACGATGCGTAGTTAAACAGTAAGAACGGGATTGCCACACCAAATAATCCTGCCAAAACTGCCACTAACCAATACTTGAATTCAATACTGGAAGCGTTATTAAAGTTTGAATTTGTTCCAAAAAATATTATTAAAGCAAAAACTGTTCCCACCAAGAGTTGACCAAAAACTAAATCAACCACATTATTTTGGGTGGCATAGAGTCTGGCCACAATTACATAAAGTGAGGCAGCAACTGCAGCAGCTGTGAAAGCAGAGACGCCTAACCAGTTATCTACTCCACTGTTACTTACTCCTGAGACTGCTAAAAGTACTCCAAAAAATCCCATCAGGATAGAAATGGCAAGTCGTGATGAAATCTTTTCTTTCAAAAATAAGGCGCCAATTATGGCAACAAAAAATACTTCAGTTGCCATCACGATCAAACCAGTGGAAACTGAGCCATTGGCATATCCGATGTTTCCAAAAAGGTAGGTAAACCCAGGTTCCAGAAGCCCTAGGGCCAAAGCGATTTTCCAGCGCAGTTTTAGTTTTCGAACCTTGATTAATACATATAGTGCAACAAAAGCAAACCCGATTGAGATTTCCAACAGAAGTAGTTGAGTGATGCTGAATGCATCCAATGCCATATCGGCGAAGGGATTAGCCATCCCCCAGGACAACATTGATGCAATTAAGGCGACTAATCCACGCGTGGAAATTGTGTTATTCATGTGACTCAAGGTTAGTGGGTTCTTGCCTGCTATTTCAGAATAAATACCTATAAAAAAGTGGGTACTGATTGGATATTTTGGTGGATATAGTGCGAGAATATTGGAAGTAATTCCACCCCGTACGGAGGATAAGTGGCAGCACGTAAGAAGTCAAAGAAGAGCTCAAGCAAGAAGAGCTCAAAGCGCAAGGTATCAAAGAAGAAATCTGCAAAGAAATCTTCCAAGAAAAAAACAGCAAAACGTAAAGTAACCAAGAAGAAATCTGCAAAGAAATCTTCAAAGAAAAAGGTTGCAAAGAAGAAGTCTGCTAAGAAGAAATCTTCAAAGAAGAAATCTTCAAAGAAGAAATCTTCAAAGAAGAAATCTTCAAAGAAAAAGTCTTCAAAGAAATCTGCTCCAAAGGTTGCAGCACCAGCTGCACCAGCTGCAGATGCAACAGCACCATCACCATTCAACCCACTTAGCTGGTAATTAAAGTTAAGTAGTTGTTGGATAGGTTCGTTTAAGGCCATTTCGCAAGAGATTGCGAAATGGCCTTAACTAATAAAGGAGGAAAATGAAAAAGAAGATTTTAATAGTTTTAACTTCTTTGGCACTTTCTTTTTCTATTCTTTCTCCTGCAACAGCTTTTGTTCCTAAGGCAAAATGTAAAGCTGATGGCACAAAGTGTTCCAAAAAAGCAAATACCATAGCTTTGAGAAGTTTTGTAATTGTTGATCAATCACATTATGTTAATGAACATAACTATCGTGTTTTAGGAAAAATTTCAGCACCAGAAATGGCCGGCAAGGAATATTCTGCTGCAAATAAAATTGCAAAATATAGCAGATCTGCCTACGGAGTTTGCTCTGAATTATTGCTACAAATGTCTAATCTTTATTCCGCAAGAGCAGCTACTTATGATCCAGCAGATCAACCAGATGTAAGAGCTAATTTAAATGGTCAAATTATTGCGTTAGAAGATCAACTTCACGCAAATTGCAATCAAGCAAAGATGCGTTGGTAATTTAGTAAGAAATTAGTTTTCCGCTAACTCTGTTTGTAAAATCTTCAGGACTTCCAATTGGGCCTGTAATTCTTTCCACTACTTTTCCTTCTTTGTCAACCAAAAGAGTTACTGGCAGACCATTAATTGCATAAAACTCTCTTAGAAGACTTCTGGGATCTTGCACACTTGGAAAAGGAAGCTGCCACTTATAGGCCGCGGCAATAGATTTCTTTTCTTCATCTTGATAAGCAATTCCTAAAAAATTAACCTTTCCACTTAGTTTTTTATGTGCTGCGTTAAAAGAAATTGCATCATCGGCACAAACTGTGCACCAAGAAGCCCAGAAACTGATCACAATTGGTCTGTCACTTGGTAAACCTGCCAGATTTACGAATTCGTCATGACCTAAACATTCCAAAACTGCTGGAGCTATTTGATTTCTTGCTTTAGTGGCAGTTAGATCTGAGGTGGGACACTTTGGCATCAAATAATTTGTGGCTTCATTAGCAATAAATGTTCCTTGGCTTGTTGTGCTACTAGAGCAAGCAACCAGAGTTAATGAGCTGATGAGTAAGGCAATTTTTGTAAATTTCATTTCAAAATACAGATTACTCCATATGGCAAATGAATTATTCCGGCCACTTAAGAAGGATCAATTGAATTGCGGCAATCATTGTCAATTTAGGACATAGGATTAAGCCCATGGCAAAAAAGATTAAAACCTCACAAATTGCACTAGCTGAATTTCTCGGATCCACAATTTTATTAATGACCATTGTTGGTGCAGGCATTATGGCTGACAACGTATCTGATGATGACGGTGTTTCAATGTTCATCACTGTTACTGCAATTGCAATATCTATTGGCTTGATTATCAAGATTTTTAGCCCAATTAGTGGAGCCCACTTTAATCCCTTAGTTACTTTTTACTTTTATTTTCGTAAAGAAGTATCAGCCAGTACTGCCTTAGTTATGGTTATCTCGCAACTCAGTGGTGCCCTAGTTGGTACAGTCCTGGCAAATCTAATGTTTGATTTACCAGCTATATCAATATCTAAATTAGATAGATTAGGTACAAATATTTTTATAGCTGAGTTTGTTGCAACTATTGGTTTATTTATAGTTCTTCAATTAATCAGTTCAAATAAGAACCTAAATCCTTCAATAATCATCCCAATTTATATTGGACCAGCAATTTTTTACACTTCTTCCACCGCGTTTGTTAATCCTTCAATCACCTTGACTCGTACCTTGAGTGATACCTTCACTGGCATTTCACCTGCTTCTGTGCCTCTATTTTTACTAGCGCAGCTTTTAGGTGCAGTCGTTGGAATTTTGATTTCAAAAGGATTAATTGATTTAACAAAGTAATTAATTTGAATTAAACAAAATTTCTGGTGCCCTCGGTGGGACTCGAACCCACACTGTGCAGATTTTAAGTCTGCTGCCTCTGCCGATTGGGCTACGAGGGCAATAGGTACAGATTACTTTTAGGTTGAAATCAGTTTGGAAGCGGTTCCAAATACTTGATCCAACAT
>SXYE01000020.1 GCA_005789325.1 Actinomycetota bacterium | reverse complement strand
GGTTGCATTAACAAAGTTCTTAAACGATTTGCAATATCGAGAGCACATCGTTCGGCTTCTTGTTGGTCTGCTCCGGTTTTGGGTTCGTGCACAAACATCACATCAGCATCACTGCCATAACCAAGTTCAAAGCCACCAAATCTTCCCATGGCAATCACACAAAGATTGGTGCAAACTTCCTTTCCACTTTCTTGTTCCACAGCTAAAATGGCACCTTTTAGAGCAGTGTCAATTACCGTGGCATAAACATTACTTAAAGCAATTCCTACTTGTTCAGTAGTTAATTTTCCACTTAAATCAGCTGTAGCAGTACGTAACAATTCTCTTCTTCTAAATGCTCTGGCAGCAGAAACAATATTTTCAGCACTTTCATGTCGAGAAATCACCGAATTCATTTCATTTTCATATTGCTCACGAGTTCTTGGTTCCAATTCAACTAAATTGCCTAACATGGAAACAGCTTCTGGCGCACTCATCAACAAATCTGTGGCATATCTACTAGAAGATAAAAGCTTGGCCATTAACTCTGCAGCAGCTGATTCATCTCTTAAAAGTCTTAAAAACCATGGAGTGCTACCTAATGCATCACTTAGTCTTCTAAAAGAAAGAAGTGCTACATCTGGTTCTGGGCCATCTGCAAACCAGGAAAGTAAAACTGGCAACAAAGTCTTTTGAATCACAGCTCTTCTAGAGACTCCTGTTGTTAAGGCCTCAATATGTCGAAGCGCTGATTCGGGATCTTTATATCCGAGTGCATTTAATCGAGAATTTGCTTCAGAAATTGTTAATCTGGCACTGCCCGCATCAAGTCTTGCCACGGCATTAAGAAGTGGTCTGTAGAAAAGTTTTTCGTGAATTCGTCTTACTTCAAGTTGATGCTTTCTCCATTGTTTTTCTAGATCCGCACTTGATTCAGACATAAATCCAAGGGATCTGCCCAGTTTTCTTAACTCGTTTTCTTCTTCTGGTAAAACATGTGTTCTAGATAGTTTTTGTAATTGGATTCGATGTTCCAGTGTTCTTAAAAACGTGTATGCAGTAGAAAACGTGGCAGCATCTTCTCTACCGATATATCCCCAAGTAGCTAATTGATCAAGTGCTTGCAAAGTGTTAGGACTTCGAACCATGGCATCACTTCGACCGTGCACAAGTTGGAGTAACTGCACAGCAAACTCAACATCTCTAAGTCCTCCAGGGGCAAGTTTTAGTTCTCTTTCCCCAACTCGATCATCGATATTTTCTTCAACTTTTTTGCGCATTTTCTGCACATCGTCAACAAAGTTTTCTTTGCTAGCTGCCTGCCAAACAAAGGGTGTTATTTCATCAAGATATTTATTGCCTAGTTCTAAATCTCCGGCGCTAAAGCGAGCTTTTAAAAGTGCTTGAAACTCCCAAGTACTGGCCCATCTTTGGTAGTAAGAAACATGTTGTTCCACAGTTCTAACTAATGGTCCTGCTTTTCCTTCAGGTCTTAAAGCAGCATCTACTTCCCAAATTTCACCACCATCATTGGCAACACTTATGTATTGCATAACTTCTGTAGCAACTTTGGTAGCAGCACTAATCGCAGTTTGTTCATCAAATCCAGCTTTAGCTTCAGCGGTGAAAATAACGTCAACATCTGAAACATAATTTAGTTCTTGTCCGCCAGCTTTTCCCATAGCAATAATTGCTAGGTTAAATTGTTTTGCCGATTCAGGATTCTTATCCAGAGCAACTTGTAAAGAACTTTGCAAGATTGCATCAGCGGCATCAGCTAATTCAGCTGCTACTTCACGTAAAGGCCACCTGTAGCAAATATCTCTGGAGGCTAAGCCCAGTAATATTTTTCTATATTCTCTAACCAGATTTGCCCTACTGCTTTTACTGGCTTTTGTAAAAATATTAATCAAATCATCTTTACTATTTGAACTACTAATGGCAGTTTCTTGAAATAGAACTTCAACATCTTCCGGATGTTTTACAAGGTGTTCACCTAGGCCATTTGATGAACCCAGCAATTGCAGAAGTCTTAACCTTACATCATTATCTTTTAAAATATTTCTTAAGTGATATTCTTTACTATCGGCAATTCTTACCAATAACAAAAGAGCGTTATCAGGATCAGCAACTTTACTTAAATCATCAATTAATTGATCTTGATTTATATCAACTTTGAGGGTTCTTATTAAATCAAGTGCTCTATTTGGATTAGTAAAACCTGAACGTGAGAATATTCCGGTTTCAGTAACCGGGTGCTCTGTCATTTTGTCTTTTTACCAGCAAAATCGATAACCGTTTCAGCAAAAGCTAGACCAAGTGCTCTCCAAGTGTTCTTCATTCCTTCACCTATTTCATCGAATTGGTTTTTCACTGAATCATCAGTAATTCCCAGAGTTTTTCTAACCTCATCTTCACTAACTAGCCAATCACTCATAATGTTCCAGTCGGTTTCAGGATGAAACTGCAATCCCCAAGCACTTTTTCCTAAAACAAAAGCTTGCACCTGACAATCATCACTTGTGACAAGTAATTTCGCATTCTGCGGTAATTCCAAAATTGCGTCTTGATGATATTGCGGCACCGGTATTGCAACGGGTGAATCAACTACAGAAGACAAAATACAATCATCTTTTGCCTCAGGTAGAAATTCCACAAAACCAACACCAATTTCTGGTTTGTCTGTTCTGCCAACTTTGCCACCATTTGCATCAGCTAAAAGTTGTCCACCTAAGCAAACTCCAAGAGTTGGAGTTTGTGATTTGATCACATTTCTTAATAATTCTTTTTCTTGCTTAAGCCAAGGCCATTGATCTTCATCGTGAACTCCACGTGAACCACCCAGCACAATTACTCCAGCGAAATCACCAGGTTCTGTCGGAACAGCATCGCCTTTAAATGGGTAAATAACTTCAATTGCTACCCCGCGTTCAAATAACCACTCTTCGAGATATCCAATTGGTGCATCTAATTCGTTTTGTACGACCAAAACAACCGGTGGTTTACCCATGGACCAAGCCTACTTCCACGACAACTCAAAATGACACTTATGCCTTGTCTTACTTAATTATCTCGGCTATTCGTGCCTTTGCCATTGCAACTATTAATTTTTCGTCCACTTTCCAGTCATTGGGTATGGCGAAAGTATGTTTGTTTACTTTTAGATCGGTTAATTTCTTGGAAAACTTATCCAATACTGCTTTGCTAAAAGGGTTTAACAAAATGTATTTTGCAGTAACCCCGGCGCCAAAAATGTAAGAATTTCCAAGCCTTAAAACTGGTTGATTCCAAGCAACTGTTAGCTCAATGTCTTTATGTAGCTTCATGATTGGTTTGTAAAGTGCTTTAATCGTTTTTGCTTGGGCCTTATCAATAGATGAGAAATAATCCTTAACGCTTTCAAACTTAGATGTTGATTTTGATCCTTTTGAATACATGACTAAAGCATTTGCATGAACTTGAGAGAAGTTATGTTTGGTTCTTAAAAAGGCAATTTGCTCAGGATATTTCTTATCTGAAATCTTCTTCATCACACTAAACCAATAAGACATCTTTTTCCCATATTTTTTCTCAATGGATGGGAAATGGGAGTCTCTACTTTTACCTATTTCTGGCATATCTAAATAATATCCGATTAATGCGTCAAGTTCAGACGTGAATTTGTGAATAAACTTAATAATAAGTAAAAGACTGGAACTGGCCTAAGCCCTGTTTGCATCCTTTCTTTACCTATGATTTACTGAAAATAGACATGGATATTTCACTAACAATCTGGGTAGTAACAGTTGGAGCCATTATTGGCTTTATATTGTTAGACCTTTTTACCGTAAGTGCTCACCCCCACGAAGTTAAATTTAAGGAAGCAGCTTCTTGGTCTATTTTTTACATCGCCTTAGCTATTCTGTTTGGAATTTGGGTTTGGGTCGATTACGGAAGTCAAAGCAGTACTGAATTTTTTGCCGCTTATCTGGTTGAAAAATCTCTTTCCGTAGATAATCTGTTTGTTTTCGCTATTATTCTCACTCAATTTGCTGTTCCAAGTATTTACCAACAAAGAGTCTTGTTAATTGGAGTAATTCTTGCTCTAATTCTTAGAGCTATTTTCATTGCAATAGGGGCAGCCGCTCTTGCAGCCTTTGCCTTCACTTTTGTAATTTTCGGACTGATCCTTATTTACACCGGAATAGGCCTATTTCGAAATTGGGACCAAGATCCAAATCCAGATGACAACTTCATTGTTAAACAAGTAAGAAAATTTACTCCAGTAACAAGTGAATACCATGGAACTAAGTTGTTTGTCAGAGTTGATGGCAAAAGATTTGCCACGCCTATGTTTTTGGTCATGATTGCAATTGGTTCAACAGATCTTCTCTTCGCACTGGATTCAATTCCTGCGACATTTGGTGTGACCCAAGAACCATTCCTAGTGTTTACCGCAAACGCATTTGCATTGCTTGGGCTTCGCGCCTTGTACTTCCTACTCAAAGGTCTACTAGACAAACTTATTTATCTATCAATTGGATTGGCAGCAATCCTGGTCTTTATTGGAATAAAACTTATTATTACTTATGTTCACGAAATTAATACAGAAATTCCAAAAGTTCCAACCGGTATTAGCCTTGGAGTAATTGCTGCAATATTAATTGTTTCAGTGATTGCAAGTCTCATCAAATCTAAGAAAGATCCAAGCGCTAGAGCTCACGCTGGAACTGTTCGAACACCTAAAGAAGAAGTTGAGAAGAAAGATTAATTTAGCCAGTTATTTATAAGACTGGTAAGTATCTATCAAGTTCCCATTGAGTGACTTGGCGTCGATATTCTTCCCACTCACTTCTTTTGTTTCTTAAGAAGTAATCAAAGACATGTTCCCCAAGTGTTTCGGCAACTAACTCACTTTTTTCCATCACTTTGATTGCTTCATCTAATGATGTAGGAAGTGGTGTTATGCCAAGTGCTCTTCTTTCAGCATCTGTTAGTGACCAAACATCGTCTTCTGCACCTTGTGGTAATTCGTAATTTTCTTCAATACCTTTTAGTCCTGCAGCTAGTAATACTGAGTAAGCAAGATATGGATTAGCAGCAGAATCAAGTGCTCTGTATTC
>SXYE01000019.1 GCA_005789325.1 Actinomycetota bacterium | reverse complement strand
TTGGAAAGTAGAAAATCAAGATTTTCTAAACTTTCAACCATTGCTAAAGAAGTTCTCAATTGATTGCCTACTGAAAATCCTTTTAGATACCAAGCCATGTGTTTTCTGATATCTCTGATTCCTTTGTACTCACCATAAAGTTCGCATAACAAAACTGCGTGGCGTTTAATTATTTGTGCCACTACATCTAAACCTGGATCTTTTAGAATTTCGTTGCCTGCAAACGCTGCTGCAAGTTGACCGAATAACCACGGTCTACCTAAACAACCACGACCTAAAACTACTCCTGCACATCCTGTTTGCTTAACCATGTCTAATGCATCTTGGGCTGACCAAATATCGCCATTTCCTAAAACTGGAACATTTAAGTCTTTCAACTCTTCAACTAAATTCTTTATGGCATCCCATCTTGCTTTTCCGGAATACATTTGTTCTGCTGTTCTTGCATGTAACGCAACCCATGCAACTCCAGCATTAGCTGCTGCTCTGCCTGCTTCTAAATAAGTTAAATGATCATCATCAATTCCCATTCGCATTTTTACAGTTACTGGAACTGGTTTAACACCTAGTTCTGTAGCGACTTTATTTGCAGTATTTACAGCACTTTCTAAGATTGATTTAAATAGATCTTGCTTCCAAGGTAGAGCTGCTCCTCCCCCTTTTTTTGTAACCTTTGGAACAGGACAACCCATATTTAGATCAATGTGATCTGCTCTGTTTTCTCTGATTAACATCTCAACTGCTTTTGAGATAACTTCAGGATCAACTCCATAAAGTTGCACGCTTCTAATTTGTTCATCTGGATCTGGAGTGACCATGCGAATTGTTTCAGGAGATCTTTCTATTAAGGCGCGACTAGTAACCATTTCACTTACATAAAGTCCTGCCCCATATTCACGGCACAATCTTCTAAAAGCTTGATTAGTGATTCCTGCCATTGGAGCAAGTACTACTGGAGGATTAACGACAAATCTAGATGTTTGTAAAGACATAGGTAAATCTATTTTACGCAGGTAAACGTGAACCTAACCAATTTGGTAATTCGGCTATGGGAACTCTTACCTGTTCCATGCTGTCTCGATCTCTAATTGTGACACTTTTGTCATCCAGTGATTCAAAATCCACTGTGACTGCAAAAGGAGTTCCTATTTCATCTGCTCTTCGATATCTTCGACCAATTGCACCTGAATCATCAAATTCCACCATATATTTTTTTCTCAAGTCTGCAGCAATTTCTTTTGCCAAAGGACTTAATTTTTCATCTCTGGACAAAGGAAGTATTGCTACTTTAATTGGAGAAAGTCTTGGATCAAGTCTTAATACAGTTCGTTTATCAACTCCACCTTTTGAATTAGGTGCTTCATCTTCGTCATAGGCATCAAGTAGAAATGCCAAGACTGCTCTTGTTAGACCAGCAGAAGGTTCGATTACATAAGGAATGTATTTTTCATTGTTTTCTTGATCGAAGTAATTCAGATCTGTACCACTTGCTTGGCTGTGTGTTTTTAGATCGTAATCAGTCCTATTGGCAACTCCCTCAAGTTCTGCCCATTCAGAACCTACAAATTCAAACTTGTATTCAATATCAACTGTTCGTTTGGCATAATGAGAAAGTTTTTCTTTCGGGTGCTCAAATCTTCTCAAGTTCTCTGGTTTTATTCCTAAATCAACATACCAATTCCATCTTTGTTCTAACCAGTATTCGTGCCACTTTTCATCTTCGCCTGGTTTCACGAAATATTCTAATTCCATTTGTTCAAATTCTCTGGTTCGAAAAATAAAATTGCCAGGAGTTATTTCATTTCTGAATGCTTTACCAACTTGAGCAATACCAAAAGGAGGTTTTTTTCTTGAAGAGGTTAAAACATTATTAAAGTTAACAAAAATTCCTTGTGCAGTTTCTGGTCTTAAGTAATGTGTTGCACCATCATCTTCGGCTACCCCAATTTGTGTTCGAAGCATGCCGTTAAACATTCTTTCTTCTGTGAACTGTCCACGGGTGCCACAATTTGCGCAAGCAATATCAGCTAATCCATTTGCTGGTTCTTTTTTATTTTTTGCAACAAATCCTTCAATTAATTGGTCTGCTCGATATCTTTTGTGACACTGTTTGCATTCTGTTAATGGATCAACAAATGCTTCAACGTGACCTGAGGCTTGCCAAACTTGTGGAGCAAGGATTACTGATGAATCAAGTCCAACAACGTCTTCTCTGGATCTAACCATTGATTGCCACCATTGGTTTCTGACATTGTCTTTTAGTGCTACTCCCAGTGGACCATAATCCCAAGCTGAACGGCTACCCCCATAAATTTCACTAGATTGGTAGACAAAACCGCGGCGTTTAGCCAAATTAACTATGGCTTCAACCCGATTTAGCACCATGAGAATTAATCCCCTTTTGATTCATATAAGTAGTGAACCTTCAGCCTACTTAAAGACTTACTTAGTTCTGGTTAAGCACCGATTCAAAGTCAGTGCCAAATCCGTCTTTGAACTCAAAGAGAGTTTCAAACATGGTCGGTTCATCTTTGGCACTAGACATAACTGGCCAAACATCCATTCTATTTTTACCAGAATTTATGGCCCTGCGAGCATTGCCTATGGAGTCCCATTTTTGAACGACTAACAAAGTGTCAGGCTTATCGGGAGATCGTCCCACCAGTAATTCAATGAAGCCGGGCTCTTGAGACAATATTTCGCTCATTTTTTTGGTATGTGCCATAAATTCTTGTTGGTTGGCAGGGACGTGACTTGTTATTACGAACATATCGGCCAGACTAGAGGTATAACTGTATAAAAGGTGGGAGTGAAAATGTCAGACTTCAGGAAAAGATTAGAAAAGGTTAGTGCCCCTTACTTGGTGAGACTTCATGCTTTACCTCGCTGGGTTTTACCTGTGGTCTTAACAGTCTTTTTGCTTATCGGATTGTTGGCTAATCCAGCACAACCTGCTGGTTTTTGGATTGGATTTTTCGCTTTATTGTTCATAGGTCTTGTACTGGTTTGGTTACTTGCCTTGAGCTGGCCACTTTTATCTCGCTCTTCTAAGGTCCTGCGAGTCTTGGTCGCTTTACTGATTTTTTACGCTGCTTTCAGTCGATTTTAAGTGAGTTTGACAATCATTCTCAATTAGGCTATTTTGGGATTTATGAACATTTCAATCGTTTTAGCCGCAGTAACCGTTTTGGCCACTTTCGCAGGTGGCTACTTAGCAATTAGAGGTAAAGACCGACTTCATCTAGTTTTGGGCCTTTCCGGAGGTCTCTTACTGGGCTTGGTCGCTTTTGACTTGCTACCTGAAATATTTGAAATGAACACCGATTCATTCGGTGGCATTCAAGTAGTTTCACTTGCCTTAGTTGTTGGATTCTTGAGTCTTCACTTCTCCGAGAAGATTTTTGGATCCCATGAAGCAACAGATTCTGAATACAACCACGGCCATAAACATCCAGTTAACATCGCTGGTGGTCTTGGCGCTCTGGGAATGGCCGGACACGTATTTTTAGATGGTGTAGCCATAGGTATTGCGTTTCAAGTAAGTCCTGCACTTGGGTTCACCGTCTTTATTGCACTTCTGGCCCACGCTTTTAGTGACGGTCTAAATACTGTTTCACTGCTCATTAAAAGTGGGCAATGGAAAAAAGCTTCAATTTCATTACTTGGAGTTGATGCAGTGATGAGAATATCTGGAGCCACTTTAGGTAGCTTGATTACTTTGAGTGAAGGATCTGTAGGAATTTACTTAGCAGTGTTTTCAGGTTTTGTTATTTACCTTGCTACCTCACATATTTTGCCTGAAGCTCACTCCAGACACCCTTCTCGATTAACCATGCTTGCCACAGTTGTGGGAGTGGTTGCCATGTGGTTAATCGTAGGAAATATCGGAGAATAAACATGGTTAATGTGGAAAGTCTAAGGCCAACTAGACAACGTCGAGCTGTTTCTGATGTGCTTTCCACAATTACCAAATTTAGTTCAGCACAAGAAGTTCACGCTGTTTTAATTTCAAAAGGCGAAAAAGTTGGTCTAGCAACTGTTTATAGAACTTTGCAAGCCTTAGCTGAAACAGGTGCCATTGATGTTTTAAGAAATGAAGATGGTGAAGCTTTATATAGAGCCTGTGGCACAGATCATCATCATCATTTAGTTTGCACGATTTGTAATAAAACAACTGAAATTGCAGCACCCGAAGTTGAAATTTGGACAGAAAAAATTGCCCGCGAGCAAGGATATTTAATTTCAGGTCACACTATTGAAGTATTTGGACTTTGTAAAAACTGTCGTTAATTAGGTTTTGCATCCCCGAAGCGACGTTCTCTTTTGGCATAAATTTCTATTGCTTGCCATAAATGTCGTCTATCAAAATCTGGCCACAAAACATCCATAAATACCATTTCTGCGTAAGCTGATTGCCACAGCAAGAAGTTACTAGTTCTTTGCTCTCCCGATGTTCTCAAAAACAAATCAACATCTGGCAAAGTTGGTTCATAAAGATATTTCTTAATT
>SXYE01000018.1 GCA_005789325.1 Actinomycetota bacterium | reverse complement strand
TGGTGATTACATTTCTGGTCGTAAAAGCGTGGTAGTTCCTAAGAAACGAAGACCTATAGATAAAGAACGCATGGTACGAGTTGTCGAAGCTCAAGAAAACAACCTTAAAAAAGTAACCGTTGAATTTCCTTTGGGAGTATTTGTTGCAGTTACTGGTGTTAGTGGCTCAGGAAAATCAACATTAGTTAACGACATTTTGTACTCAACTCTTGCAAGAGATCTACATCAAGCGCGAATTGTTCCAGGTCAACATAAAAAAGTTGAGGGCATAAAGCATTTAGACAAAGTTGTTCACGTTGATCAGAGTCCAATCGGGCGAACACCTCGAAGCAATCCCGCTACTTACACAGGTGTATTCGACAACGTGAGAAAACTTTTTGCTGAGACCAGTGAAGCAAAAATCAGAGGATACCAACCTGGACGTTTCAGTTTTAACGTTAAAGGTGGAAGATGTGAGCCTTGTTCTGGTGATGGAACTATTCAAATTGAAATGAACTTTTTACCAGATGTTTATGTACCTTGTGAAGTATGTCAAGGTGCTAGATATAACAGGGACACGTTAGAAGTTCATTACAAAGGTAAAACCGTAAGTGACGTTTTAAATATGCCAATTGAGCAAGCTTTAGTTTTCTTTGAATCAGTTCCAGCAATAGCTCGACACTTGAAGACTTTGGTTGATGTTGGATTGGGATATGTGCGCCTTGGTCAATCAGCACCAACTTTGTCAGGGGGAGAAGCCCAACGAGTAAAACTTGCCACTGAATTACAAAGAAGAAGTACTGGAAGAACAATTTATGTGTTGGATGAACCAACAACTGGACTTCATTTTGAAGATGTAAGAAAGCTGTTAGGAGTCTTAGAAAGACTGGTTGATTCTGGAAACACGGTTATTGTTATTGAACATAACCTTGATGTGATTAAAAATTCTGATTGGGTAATTGATATGGGTCCTGAAGGTGGATTTAGGGGAGGAACAGTCGTTGCTCAAGGAACGCCAGAACAAATTGCTAAATCATCTACAAGTTATACCGGTAAATACTTAGCTCCAATATTAAAGAATTCTCCAAGTAAAGCAGGCTAGAAGTGGCAGATCCATCGCTATATCGGCCAAAAAATGTTCCTGAATTACCAGGTGTTTATCGATTTAAAACTGCAGATGAAACTGTAATTTATGTTGGCAAAGCAAAAAATCTAAAAAATAGATTAAACAGTTATTTCACTGATGTAAGTAATCTTCATCCCAGAACGGCCATGATGGTTAAAACTGCAGCCATGGTTGATTGGGTAACAGTACATAATGAAGTAGAAGCTCTACAACTTGAATTCACCTGGATTAAAGCCTTTAATCCTCGATTTAACGTTCGCTTTAGAGACAACAAAACTTATCCATATCTAACACTGACACTGAAAGATGAATTTCCCCAGATTTCTGTAACAAGGGGAGCAAAGAAAAAGGGTAATAAGTACTACGGACCCTTTACTCATGTTTGGGCAATAAGACAAACTATGGAACAAATTATAAAAGTTTTTCCAATCAGATCTTGCAAAGATACCGTTTATAGAAGACACCAATTAATGAAAAGACCTTGTCTTCTAGGAGATATCGAGAGATGTGCTGCACCTTGTGTGGATCGAGTAAATAAAGAGGAATATTCCTCCATAGTAAACAATGTGGTGAGTTTCCTCAACGGTAATACAAAATCAATATTCAAAGATTTAGAACAGCAAATGAACCTGGCAAGTGCTAATGAAGAGTTTGAGAAAGCGGCAAGATTTAGAGACAGATTAGGTGCTTTGACAAAAGTTGTGGAACTAAATGCGATTGTTTTTGATGACGAAACCGATGCGGATTTAATTGCCTTAACCTCTGATGATTTGCATTTATCAACTCAAATTTTTCATGTTAGACAGGGTCAAATTAAAGGTGAGAGATCCTTTGTCTCTGATCGAATTGATCATAAAACTATGCCTGAGCATTTTGAGGATCTTCTCATTCAGTTGTATGGCGAACTTGAAGGAGATGCCATCCCCAAAGAAATTCTCATTAATCAAGATTTAATCGAGATTGAATCTGTAACTAAGTGGATTTCAGATAATGCAAGAAAGACAGTTGAAATAAGAAGGCCTCAAAGAGGTGATAAACGAAAACTTATGGAAACAAGTGAGAAGAATTCAGAGCAGAATCTGACCATGCATAAACTCAAAAGATCAGCTGACTTGTTAACAAGAACAAAAGCATTAGAAGAGTTGGCAAATAGTTTGGACCTGGACCAACCACCACTAAGAATTGAATGCATTGATGTTTCGAATATGTCTGGCACAAGCACTACTGCTTCTTTAGTTGTGTTTGAAGACGGAGTTGCTCAAAAGAAGCATTATCGAAGTTTTAATATCAAGTCCTTTGAAGGTCAAGATGATCCAAGGGCAATCCATGAAACAGTTCTAAGAAGATACAGATATCTAGTTGACGGAGATGACACTGAGAATAAATCTGACAAAAAAAGTTTTGCTTATCGACCAAGTTTGTTGTTAGTTGATGGTGGCCAAATTCAAGTAAATGCGGCCCGTGAGGCACTTGATGAACTAGGGCTTTCCGATATTGAAACGGTAGGAATTGCTAAAAGACTAGAGGAATTATGGAAACCAGGAGTTAAAGATCCAATTTTGTTACCACGAAATAGTGAGGCGTTGTTTCTGGTTCAAAGAATAAGAGATGAAGCACATAGGTTTGCAATCACAAAAACAAGAATGCGACATGCCAAGGCATCATTGGCTAGTGAACTCGATGGCATAAAGGGTTTAGGGGAGAAGAAGATTAAGACTTTGCTCGAATCGTTTGGTTCTGTGAACAATATTCGAGAACAAAGCCTGGCATCTTTAATGCAAGTACCAGGAATAAATGAAGACTTAGCCACCAAAATTTTAGATCATCTCAAAGATGTTCCCACTAAATTTGACCCTCTAACCGGGGAGATAATCAATTAGTCAGTTTATAGGGCAGACTAGGAACATGAACAACCCTGAAGTTCTTATTGTCTCTGGAATGTCTGGAGCAGGTCGATCAACTGCTGCGCGTGCTTTAGAGGATTTAGGTTGGTTTGTAATTGATAATCTTCCACCTTCAGTTTTAAAATCTGCATTAAATGATGTAAAACTTCAAGGTGTTGCTACTCATATTGCCGTGGTTGTTGATGTTCGTGGTGGAAAACTATTTGCCAATTTAGACAAAGCTTTAACTGAAGTTAAAAATGATAACTGGCAAGTAAGAGTTCTTTACTTAGAAGCATCTGATGTTTCATTGGTAAGAAGATTTGAAGGCAGCAGACGACCTCATCCTTTACAAGGAGATGGACGAGTTCTAGATGGCTTACAAAATGAAAGAAAATTGTTAGGCGATTTAAGAGCAAATGCTGATGTGGTGATTGACACTTCAGATATGTCCTCACCGGGTTTACGAACTGTAATTGAAAAAACATTTGAAAGTGATGTTGAAACATTTCAGGCAACAATTTTATCTTTTGGTTTCAAATACGGGATCCCTGTAGATGCCGATTTTGTTTTTGATGCAAGATTTCTAGCCAATCCTTTCTGGGAAAAGGACTTAAAAAATCTCACTGGTTTGGATAAGAAAGTTCAAGATTTCGTCCTCCATCAAGATGGAGCAGAGAGATTTGCAAAAACCATAAATGAATTGATCAATACAACGACCCCTGGTTATGTGCGTGAGGGCAAAAAATATGTCACAGTTGCAATTGGTTGTACAGGTGGAAAGCATCGCAGTGTGACAATTTCAGAAAAAGTTGCACAACAATTACTTGCAGATGGTGCAAAAGTTCGAGTAGTTCACCGAGATTTAGGCAAGGAATAAGTAACAAAAGTTAGTTTTAGTAACTAATGTTACTAGTGTGACTCATTAAGTCTCTTTATACAAAATAAATCAAAAACAATCTGACACGCCGTGTTTATTGTGTCAAAATAGGAAATATGGCCATGACAGCTGCAGTTAAAGATGAATTAGCAAGAGTTGAGTTAAATAAAACTTGTTGCCGAAAGGCAGAGGTTTCGGCATTGCTTCGTTTTGCAGGCGGACTGCACTTAGTAGCGGGCCAAATAGTTGTTGAGGCTGAACTTGATGCTGGTCAGATTGCTAGACGTTTAAGAAAAGACATCGTTGAACTTTACGGTCATGATGCTGAAATGTCAGTTTTGCAAGGTTCTGGAATTAGAAGAGGCGCTCGTTATGTTGTGCGCGTTGTGCAAGGCGGAGATGTTTTAGCTAAACAAACAGGTTTGATCGATGCAGCAGGAAGACCAGTAAGAGGTTTGCCACCTTCTGTTGTTGGCGGCGGAATTTGTGATGCCGAAGCAGCTTGGCGAGGTGCTTTCTTGGCTCATGGTTCACTAACTGAACCTGGTAGATCAAGTGCTTTAGAAATTACTGCACCTGGACCAGAAGCAGCCCTTGCACTTGTTGGTGCAGCAAGAAGATTAGATGTTGTCGCAAAAGCTAGAGAAGTTCGTGGCGTTGATCGAGTTGTAATAAGAGACGGTGATGCAATCGGATCACTCTTAACCAGACTTGGTGCCCACACTGCTGTGATGGCATGGGAAGAAAGACGCATGAGACGAGAAGTGCGTGCTACAGCAAATCGTTTAGCCAACTTTGATGATGCAAATTTAAGACGAAGTGCTCAAGCAGCAGTAGCCGCAGGAGCAAGAGTTGCCAGAGCTATGGAAATTCTGGGTAATGAAATTCCAGATCATTTAAAAGCAGCTGGTGAATTAAGAATCACACATAAGCAAGCAAGCCTGGAAGAATTGGGCGCTTTGAGTGATCCACCTTTAACAAAGGATGCAATTGCAGGAAGAATTAGACGTCTATTAGCTATGGCTGATAAACGAGCAAATGAACTAGGAATTCCACCAACTGAAGCCTCTCTCACACCTGAAATGCTTGAAGGGTAGAATTGGTCATGGCAACGTCGCCAAAATGGCAGTAAAAGTTAAGTCCGCGTATCTATTATTCTGGAGTTGATTACTAAGTGGCAATTCGTGTTGGTATTAATGGTTTTGGTCGTATCGGAAGAAATTACATTCGAGTATTACAAGATCGTGCCGGTAAAGCACCTGAGGGAGCTTTGGCGCAAATCATTAAGAAGAATGAACCAATTGAGATTGTTGCCATTAATGATTTGACCGATGTTAAGACTTCTGCACATTTATTGAAATATGATTCCACTTTAGGAAGATTTCCAGGCAAGGTTGATGTTGATGGAAATTCAGTTTTTGTTGATGGCAAAGAAATCAAAATCACTTCTCATAGAGATCCAGGAGAAATTCCTTGGGGAGATTTTGGTGTTGATTTAGTTATTGAATCAACTGGTGTTTTCACAGATGCCGATAAGGCTAAAGCTCACTTGAAGTCTGGTCCAAAAAAGGTTTTAATTTCAGCACCAGCAAAAGGTGAAGATATTACTGTTGTTTTGGGTGTGAATCACGAAATGATTGATCACGCCAAACACATTGTGATTAGTAATGCATCATGTACAACAAATTGTTTAGGACCAATGGCCAAAGTTATTCATGACACTTTTGGTATTGAAACAGGTTTGATGACCACAATTCATGCTTATACAAACGATCAGTCCACACTTGATATGCCTCACAAGGATTTGAGACGTTCTAGAGCAGCAGCAATCAACATGATTCCTACAACAACAGGGGCTGCAAAAGCTATTGGTTTAGTTCTACCTGAACTAAAAGGAAAACTTGATGGTTATGCCATGAGAGTTCCAGTACCAGTTGGTTCTGCCACTGATTTAACAGTTCATTTGAAGAAATCAGCCACAGCTGCTGATATAAACGCCGCACTTAAAGCTGCAGCAGATGGACCACTTAAAGGAATTCTTTCTTATTCAGAAGATCCATTAGTTTCAACAGACATAGTTCATGATGCACATTCATGCATTATCGATGGACAATTAACTACTGTGGCAGGAAATATTGCCAAGGTTGTTGGTTGGTATGACAACGAATGGGGATATTCAAGTCGACTAGTTGATCTAACTCAACTTGTTGGTTCAAATCTCTAATTCATTAATGAAAACTATTGACGACTTAGAACTAAATAATCAGCGCGTATTGTTACGCGCTGATTTAAATGCTCCCATGAAGCAAGATGCAAATGGGCAAATGCAAATTACTGATGATGGTCGTCTAAGAGCAAGTGTCACCACAATAAATGATTTGAGAAAAAAGAATGCCAAGATAATTATTTTGGCTCACCTAGGAAGACCTAAAGGGGAAAGAAAACCCGAATTATCCCTTAAACCAATTGCTAAACGATTAGGTGAGTTAGTTGGGGTATCAATTAAGTTTATAGATGATTTAAACGATGCATCGACTTTAGAAACAGTAAATTCCATGCAATCCGGTGAAATTGTCATGATTGAAAACATCAGATTTGAGAAAGATGAAACCAGCAAAGATCAAACAGAGCGACAAAGATTAGCCCAAAAACTTGCCAAACTTGGCGATGCATTTGTTATTGATGGATTCGGTGTAGTGCACAGAGAACAAGCTTCCGTAACTGATATCGCAAGATTACTTCCTAAGGCATCTGGTCGACTAGTGCAAGCGGAACAAAAAGCTTTTGACAGAGTTTTAAATAATCCTGATAGACCCTATGTTGTGGTCTTGGGAGGATCAAAAGTAAGTGACAAACTTGGTGTGATTAATAATTTAATTACAAAAGTAAACAAGATTTTAATTGGTGGGGGAATGGCTTTCACGTTTCTCAAAGCCCAAGGCTATGAAGTGGGAGATTCATTACTTGAAGTAGACAGAATTGAAGAAGTAAAACAATTACTGCTCACAGCAAAAGAAAAAAATGTTGAAATTGTTTTACCAATTGACATCGTTATTTCAGCATCTCTTGATGGAACAAGTTCAGTGTCTGAAGTGGATTTTGATAAAATTCCTGTTGGTCAAAAAGGATTAGATATTGGGTCTAAGACTGCAGAATTATTTGCAGACAAGATACGTGATGCAAAAACTGTGGTCTGGAATGGTCCATTGGGAGTCTTTGAAGTAAATGCGTTTGCTAAAGGCACAAAAACTGTTGCCCAGGCTTTGGCAAACAGTGCTGCATATAGCGTTGTGGGCGGTGGAGATTCAGCTGCTGCAATTCGATTACTAGGACTTGATGAATCAAAGTTTGATCACATCAGTACTGGTGGCGGAGCGTCACTGGAACTACTTGAAGGAAAATTTTTGCCAGGATTAGCTGTATTGGAAGAGGCTTAAATGACTAACGATTCAAGAAAACCTGTCATGGCAGGTAATTGGAAGATGAATATTAATCATCTTGAATCAATTGCTTACGTTAACAAGATGGCTTTTTCTCTTATCGAAGCTGATTATGCCCGTACCGAAGTTGTTATTTTCCCACCATTTACCAATATTCGTTCAGTCCAAACTGTGATCGATGCAGACCATTTAGCAATCACTTATGGCGCTCAAGACATAAGTGCTCATGATTCAGGTGCTTACACCGGTGAAATAAGTGGATCAATGTTAAAGAAATTAAGAGTTACATATGCACTAATTGGTCATAGCGAAAGACGTGCTTACCATCACGAAACCGATGAAAGTGTTAATGCCAAAGTAAAAGCTGCCATAAAAAATGACCTCATTCCAATGATCGCTGTTGGGGAAACATTAGATATTAGACAAAGTGGGAATGCTGTTGATCACACGTTGAATCAAATTCAAGGCGCTCTCAAAGATATTAGGTCAAATTACGTATCTGAATTAGTAATTGCGTATGAACCTGTGTGGGCAATTGGTACAGGAGAAGTCGCAACTCCTCAGGATGCACAAGATATGTCACTTGCCATCAGACAAAAAGTTGCCAAACTTTATTCTCAAGATGTGGCAGACAAAGTTCGTATTCTTTATGGCGGTTCAGTAAAAGCTGGAAACGTTAAAGCCATCATGGAGCAACCAGATGTTGATGGAGCTCTAATTGGTGGAGCAGCCTTGGACCCAGATGAATTCCTACGCATAATTAGATGGCCCGATCAGCCTTAAGCCTGTGACTCACTAGGTCCCGGGACCTTAAATTGTCAGCACCAAGTCGTATCCTTAAAGTAAGAATCAAACGGAAAGGAAAGATAAGAAAGAAAATGACAATAATCTCTTGGACTCTAGGTGTCATTTTAATAATTTCTAATCTTTTGTTAATTCTTTTAGTTTTGTTACACAGAGGCCGTGGCGGTGGTCTTTCAGATTTGTTTGGTGGAGGATTTAGTTCATCATTAGGTGGATCTTCACTAGCTGAAAGAAATCTAGATCGATTCACAATTGCAATTGGTTTAATCTGGACTGCAAGTGTTATTGGTCTGGGTTTAGTTCTAAGCGCGTAAACAACAAAGGAGTAATAAATGGCTGGTGGTAGTGCAATCAGAGGAAGTCGCGTTGGCGCAGGCCCAATGGGAGAAGCAGAGCGCGGAGATGCAGCACCACGAGTTCGTTTATCTTTTTACTGTGCACATGGTCATGAAAGTAGACCAGCCTTTGCAGTAGATGCACCAATTCCTGATACTTGGGATTGCCCAAGATGTGGATGGCCTGCCGGTCAAGATCAAGACAATCCACCAAAGCCAGTTAAAAATGAACCATATAAAACTCATTTAGCTTATGTAAAAGAACGTCGTGATGATAAAGATGGCGATGCTATTTTGGCAGAGGCGATCGATAAATTACGTGGCGATCGTTAAGAAGTTATTTTCTTAACTCTTTTGCTTTCTTAACAATATTTTCAACTGTTATACCAAACTCTTTGTATAACAAGTCTGGTTTACCGCTTGCTCCATAACGATCAAGACCAATCACAGCACCTGTTAAGCCCACAAATTGATACCAACCAGCACTTGAACCTGCTTCAATAGCAATTTTTGCGGTCACGGTTTTCGGCAATACTTTCTCTTGATAAGAACTAGGTTGGGCCAAGAACCATTCCACACACGGCATGGAAACAACTCTGGTGCTAATTTTTTGAGAATTTAACTCTTTTTGAGCATCAAGTGCTAGATGAACTTCAGAACCTGTAGCAATTAAAATCACTTCAGGATTTGAATCAGGTGCATCTAACAAAACGTAACCCCCTTGCTTTGCGTTTTGCGCTGATGCATAAATATTTCTATCTAGAGTAGGAATGTTTTGTCGGGTAAGAACAATTCCTGCAGGTTTTCTGTCTTCTAATATCTTTAGCCAACTAACACTTACTTCATTAGCATCGCAAGGTCTAATCACTGAAAAACCAGGGATTAAACGCAACGCCCATAGTTGTTCAACTGGTTGATGAGTTGGACCATCTTCACCTAAGCCGATTGAATCATGAGTCCAAACATAAGTTACTGGAAGTTGCATCAAGGAAGCTAATCTGATTGCTGGTTTTTGGTAGTCACTAAAGATTAAAAACGTTGCACCAAAAGGTCTAGTGAATCCATAAAGAGCCATGCCGTTCATGATTGCTGCCATGGCATGTTCTCTGATACCAAAATGCAAATACTTTCCACCAACGGATGAATCTGGGATTGCAGAGTTTAGTTTCTGCATAACCTTGGCGTTTTTCAGAGCAACGCCATTGCTTTCAGCTAAGTCTGCTGAACCACCAACTAATTCAACTAACTTGTTGGATAACTCATTTAGAACAGTTCCACCACTTTTTCTGCTGGCAACACTTACCCCAGGTTCAAATTTTGTGATGAAGGTTTCTAGATCAGGAATTAATTCAGACTTTTCTAATCTTGCATAATCTTTTGCTAATTCAGGATTGCCAAGTGCCCAAGAAGTGAAATCTTTTTTCCATTTATCTAGTTTTTGATCACCAAGTTCTTTAGTTTTTCTGGTGTAATCGAGGACATCTTGCGAAACATCAAAAAACTTATCAGGATCAAAACCTAGATTCTTTTTAGTGAGTTTTGTTTCATCTTGACCAAGGGGTGCTCCATGAGAAGCTGCCGTGTTACGCGCATTTGGGGCCGGCCATGCAATAACTGTCTTTAAACGAATAAAGCTTGGTTTATTAGATTTTCTAGCTAATTCAATTGCCTTAATAAGATTTGGAATATCGACTTGTCCATCTTGGGCCAATTCAACACTGTGTACATCCCAGTCATACGAGCGATATCTGGCCACAACATCCTCAGTGAAAGCAAGTGAAGTATCGCCATCAATGCTTATTGAATTGTCGTCATAAATAACGATGAGATTTGCTAAAC
>SXYE01000090.1 GCA_005789325.1 Actinomycetota bacterium | reverse complement strand
GATCACAAACGGCTTTGGTTGGTAGGAGCATTTCGGTGTCATGTCTAAAAACTGGATAAAGTTGTTGGGCATCAAATTCTTGCCAACCTTTGAACTTTGAACTCAAAACCACAATATCTTTCGGATCAAGACCAGCAATTAGTCCATGAACAAAAGTTTGAATTCCACCTGGTCTAGGCGGGAAATCATTTGTGATGACAAGAGTTTTACTCACATTGATTAACTTTGCCACGAGTTGGTTTTAGTAACAACTTTGTACCCAAGACCAGTGCCCAAACAAATAACACCACTCTGGTTAATTGCAGCATGGTGGCAAAAAATTCACCTGACAAAAGGGCCACGTATTGACCTGGATAAAGCAGTTGCGTTAAAAACGCTGAAATTGAAAGTAAAACAATAACTTTCTTTAACTTTGTTTCCTTGTTGATTAAGGCCAAAGCAGCTAACCCACCAATCCAAACCCAAAATTGGGGGGAGAAGACGCGACTAAAGGCAATTGAAATCAAAACCACAACAAGTGCTTTATCAACCAAATTTAGGTAGTTTAACTTGTTTAAATAATTTAGTACCAAAATAACCAAAAAGACTATAAGAGTAAGTACGTTGAGCATAAATCCTATTTCGTTAGCAAAAGAGGCTTGAACTTCTAAGGATCCATATCTAAATGGGTATTCGACATTGGCACCAAATAATTTTGCTAAAACATAAGGGGAAGCAGCAATCGATTCAACCTGTAAACCTCTTGAGGATTGATTGTCAAAGAAATTAGTAAAACCAACACTCCAAGTGTTCATAAAGATTAATAGCAAGACTGCAGTTGAGACAATACTTATCAAAACCTTTTTAAGGACAGTCTTAGGGTAAATAACTAGAAGAAGCATTGGCCAAAGCTTTACCATTGCTCCAATGCTTAGAAATATTCCTGAAAGAATTGGGCGCACTTTTTGATTGGATAAAACCACTAAAGCCAATAGAGCAAAAAGTGTTGGCACCACATCAAATCTGGTTAAAGCTAAAGGTCCCATCAAAATTGGCCACAGAATCCAAAACCATGCACCACTTAGACCATTTAAACTTGTGGAATCTGGATTATTTCTAAATTGTTTTAATCCAGATGTAAGCAATGTAATCAAGATTAGTAAATCGAAAAGAATCATAAAAAGAATAAAACCTGTTAGGGCATTTCCTAATACCCATTGAGGGATTGCAAAGACAACTCCAGCTAATGGCGGGTATTGCCACATCGAATCATTTATGGGAAAAATTCCATTGACTAATCCTTTGGACCAAAAGTTATACAAATCGACATCACCTTTAAGCCACTGACCTTCTGGGTAGGGAAGCACCAAGGTGATGAACAGAAAGAGTATGTATCGAGAAACAGTCCATGAGAAAAACAATGCTGGAATGTTTCGAAGAAACAAATTTAAAGATCTCATCAGTCAAAGGGTAGTAGAAAATTGCTATTTTGACTTAAGTGCGTAATGTAATAGCCGTGCGCCTAAACGTAATTAGCGATGTTCATGCCCGGATCGAGGCTTTAGCTGATGCCGGTAAAAATTGCGATGCACTTATTTGCCTAGGTGATCTTTTGTTATACACAGACTATGAAGATCCAGGTAATGGAATCATGGGCAAACTTTTTGGAGCAGAACTAAACACTGAATTCATTAGGTTAAGAACAGCTAATCGATTTGATGAAGCAAGAGCTGTGGCTACAAAAAAATGGGATGAACTTGGTAATCGTGAAGAATTAATCAGTGCAGAAGTTCAAAAACAATATGAACAAATATTTGCAGCAATGCCAACTCCAACTTATATAACTTATGGAAATGTTGATCGACCAGAATTTTGGCCTAACTTTAAAAAAGAAGGAATGACCGTTTTAGATGGTCAAGTAATAGAACTGGGTGGTTTAAAGTTTGGCTTTGTTGGCGGAGGTTTAAAAACTCCGTATAGAACTCCTTATGAAATAACTGATGAAGAATTTCAAAAAAATGTTGACGCACTTGGTCCGGTTGATGTTTTATGTTCACATATTCCACCCGAAATTC
Source organism: Actinomycetota bacterium (assembly GCA_005789325.1). GTDB lineage: Bacteria > Actinomycetota > Actinomycetes > S36-B12 > UBA5976 > ATZT02. The sequence continues at coordinate 2,491 of SXYE01000090.1, read as the reverse complement.
CAGATATTACATTTGATGTTGTGGCAAGAAGATTTGAAAGAGGAAGCTTAGCTTTGTTGGAATACATTAAGAAATATCAACCAAAATATTCTCTCTTTGGTCATGTTCATCAACCAATAGCAAGTAGAACCAGAGTAGGCAAAACTGAATGCATAAATGTTGGCCACTTTAGAGCAACAAAGACGCCATTTGTCCTTGAATTCTGACAACTTTTAGCCGGTCAATAATGGCAAGGTATCCTTTAAACCTAGCAAAAACGATTTAGGGAGTACGAGCCAAAAGTGTTTTACTATGTTGTGAAATACGTTTTCTTGTGGTTACCTTTACGTTTAATGTTTAGACCTTGGACTAAAGGTAAAAGAAATATTCCCAAAACTGGTGGAGTTATCTTTGCTCCCAACCACAATTCATTTATTGATTCAATATTTTTACCCCTAGTTGTTAAAAGAAGAATTACCTTCCTAGCAAAAATTGATTATTGGCGCGGATCTGGCATAAAAGGTTTTGTTTCAAAATTGTTCTTCACAGGTGTTGGTCAAGTTCCAATTGATAGAGCCGGTGGATCAGCTGCAGAAGCAGCGTTAAGAACAGCAATTGACATTTTAAATAAAGGTGATGCGTTAGGAATTTATCCAGAAGGAACAAGATCCCCTGATGGCAGACTTTATAGAGGTAGAACTGGTGTTGCTCGAATGGCTTTGGAAGCAAAAGTTCCAGTAATCCCAGTTGCCATGATCGGCACATACGAATTACAACCAGCAGATCGAATGGTTCCCAAAGTTGGACGTATCGGAATTATTTTTGGCAAGCCTCTAGATTTTTCTCAGCATTACGGTGATGCCAGAAATGCAGAGACCTTAAGAAAGGTCACCAACGAAATCATGGAAGCAATTAGGGAATTATCTGGTCAAGAGTATGTAGATATTTATGCTTCCGCAGCCAAAGAAGCCCTTAAAGACCGCGATTAGTCTCTTTACGATAAATTAAGAGTTCATTACTTAAGTACTAGTTTTAAGGATGTTTAAAATGCGCGTTGGCATTCTTACCGGTGGTGGAGACGCTCCGGGATTAAATAACGTAATTCGTGGTGTTGTCACCAAAGGAATAAATGCGTACAAATATGAATTTGTTGGTTTTAAAGATGGTTGGAAAGGTCCTTTAGAAGGTTTAACTCGTCTAGTTACCTTGGCCGATGTTGCACACATCAATGATGAAGGTGGAACAATTCTTGGATCTTCTAGAACAAATCCAATCAAAATTGAAAACGGTGTTGCCCGAATTGAAGAAAATCTCAAAAAACTAAACGTTGATGCTCTTATCGCAATTGGGGGAGAAGACACCTTAGGTGTTGCCACCCAACTACATAAACATAATTTTAAAGTTATTGGTGTACCAAAAACTATTGATAACGATCTTTCAAACACCGATTACACATTTGGTTTTCAAACATCTGTGGCAATTGCAACTGAGGCTGTAGATCGTCTTCACACCACGGCTCGTTCACATCACCGTGTATTAGTTGTTGAAGTAATGGGACGCCATGCAGGTTGGATTGCTTTAGAAACAGGTATGGCCGGAGATGCTGCGGTGACTTTAATTCCTGAAGAAAAATATGACATTAACCAAGTTGCTACTTGGGTTAAGAAAAGATTTGAAAGAGATCAATACGCAATTGTGGTAGTTGCTGAAGGTGCGCTAAGTACTGAAGGAGATTTAGTGACAAAGGATTCAACCTTGGATGCTTTTGGTCACGTAAAACTTTCAGGTGTGGGAGAAGGATTAGCTAAACGCTTAGAAGAATTAACTGGAATTGAATCAAGAAGTGTTGTACTGGGACATTTACAACGTGGTGGAACACCAGTTGCATTTGATAGAAACTTAGGAAATCGTTTAGGACTTGCAGCAGCTGATGCATTAAATGATGGTGCTTATGGACAAATGGTTGCACTTCACGGAACCAACATTGTTCGAGTACCACTTGAAAGTGCAACAGGTGTATTAAAAACTGTTCCCGCGGAAAGATATCGCGAAGCTACCGCTTTTTTCGGAGCTTAAATATGGCACCGCAAAATTCCCCAGCGGTTACATCAGCGAAACAGCAGCCAGAATGGCCTGACGCAGATGAATTAGCCCGCGTTGTTAAAGAACTAAAATCATTGCCTCCTTTGGTATTTGCAAGTGAATGTGATTTATTAACTCAAAGACTTGCAGATGTTTCACGAGGTGAAGCATTCTTTCTAACTGGTGGTGATTGCGCTGAAACATTTGTTGCCAATACTGCTAATTCAGTTAGAGCTAGATTAAAAACTGTTTTACAGATGGCAGTTGTTTTAACTTATGGCGCAACTCTTCCTGTTGTAAAAGTTGGTCGAATTGCTGGTCAATACTTCAAGCCAAGAAGTTCAAATGATGAAACCATAAATGGAATTACTCTTCCTTCATACAGAGGAGATGCAATTAATGATGTTGCATTTACTCCAGAAGCAAGAAG
>SXYE01000017.1 GCA_005789325.1 Actinomycetota bacterium | reverse complement strand
TGGCCATGCGACGACCATTAGTTTCGTGAACTTCACCAGTAAACTCGCGTTTGGCTTTGCACTTAACGCAGTAAGCTTCGCCTGTATATGACTCTCCGGCCATGTGTCCTCCTTGCGATCGCGAGGGATTATTCCCACGCACCCTTAACCCTAGGCGCACCTTGGGCTTGTGAGGGCGAATTTGAGCCTGCCACGCCGTGTTTTCAAGCACAACTCCCCACAAACTGAGCGCAGAGGTCATGAGGCTTAGGCCAAAAAGTGAAACCGCCAGGTTTGATCAAAATGTGAACTTTATGCACTTTCCCCAGATACACAAAGCCAGTTTTGAAACAAAACCCAGCGGTTCAATAGTGAGAAGTTATGTCACATGAGGGGCATGCGTCAAACGTGGCTGTTGATGAAGTTGTGGATTAACTGTTCAATGTGTGGGTAATTGGGTTCATAACTTGGGGATAAAGATGTGGGAAAGAAATTGTTATAAACCAAATAAAGGCTCTGAAGTGCAGGTTTACTTGAGAGTGTTTGTGGATAAAAAATAGTTTGAACCCCTAGCGTTAAATTCATGCCTAAAGCCATGAATCTGCCTCCTAACGTTGAAGTGAGGCGATCCAACAAACGGAAAAGAACAGTTTCTGCCTCTCGTGAGGGAAATAAAACAGTGTTAAACGTTCCCCACAGAATGAGTATTGCTGAAATTGAGCAAATTGCTCGCGATCTAATTACGCGTATGAATCAAAATGATCCCAGAGCTTATTTTTCGGATGAAGAATTATTCAAAAGGGCTCAGGAATTATCTGCAACTTATTTGTTTTCACAAGCTGATCCAAAATCGGTTGCTTGGTCAAATAAATTAACTTCTACCTGGGGCATTTGCACCCCACTGGAAAAAACAATAAAAATTACTTCACGATTACAAGGTATGCCTCAATATGTTTTGGATTATGTTTTATTACATGAACTAGTTCATTTAGTTATTAATGATCATGGAAAAGATTTTGATGCATTCATGAAAACTTTTGAGAAAAAGGAAAGAGCAGAAGGTTATTTAGATGCACTAGATGAATTACCATCATCTGTTTGGTCGTCTGGTTCTTTGGGTGCAATACCTGCTGAATCCAAAGCAGAGATATCCAAAGGGGCTTGAATCTTCGAGAAAAAATCTGGATCCTGTAATTCTTCAATACTTGGAAGTAAATCTGGATGAATCCACAAACTATCTCTTACATTTGTGCCAAAAGTTAATGTTTGCTTATTCCAAAAAGTCGCAGCTTCTCTAATTAACTTTGGTCGAAGCTCCAAACCAATAAGTGCACCAAATGTTTTTTCTGCAGGCCCACCCTCAGCCCTTCTTCGCGTCATTGCCTCTTGCAAGGCAGCTACTCCTGGCAATCTGCCTAAAGCAGCAATATTTACAACTTCATAAATCCAGCCTTCAATTAAAGCTAATAATCTTTCGGTTCTCATTAAAATCGCACTTTGAGATGCGCTTAATTGTGGTTCGAACAAGCCACTTGTTAAAGCTTCTTGAATTGATTGAGGATTAGTTGGATCAATTTGACTCATTACGTCATTTATTTTGTTGTTATCAACACTTATTTGAGAAGAGAATTCTTCAATTGCACCCAACAAGGTTGGGGCAAGCCACGAAACACTCGAAAATAATCTAGAAGCGGCAGATTCTCTTAATGCAATAAATGCAATAACCTCTGATTCATTTACTTGTAGTCCTTTAGCAAATTCTTTAATATTTCGGGGAATTAGTGCAGGAGTTGTTGTGTCTCCTAAAGGAATACCTATATCTGTTAAACACAGAACCTCACTAGATAAAGCAGATAATCCATTACTTATTTGCATTGAAAACATCGCTGCAGACATTGGTTTAAGTGCATCTAGTAAAGGTTTAAGCATTTCTTGTTGAGATGGGTCCATACCGGGAATATTTGGTAATGAATTTGACATTGAGTTTTGAACACGTTGTGCTACTGGATCAACAATTTTTTGCCAGGTGCTAACAGTTGCTTCAATCCATTCACTTCGACACCAAGCTTTACTTGCAGTTGATGCAGCAGGAACAGTTGTGACACCGTTTAGCCAGGTTTGTGCTAATTGAACGTTTGTATTAATTTCTTTTTTTTCAGAATCGTTAACACTTGGGTCACCGGCTTGCACAACATTTGTACGAGCCATATTTACCGCAGCAGCCCAACCAACGGGAGCATTTCCTGCACCCTGCATCATCTGTCCAAGTTGGCTCAAAATTTTGCCAAGCTCTGCTGGATCTATGGGACACCTCACAACAAGTAAAGCAATGCGAATACTTAAGTATCTCGCGCCTGGTCGTAGTGTTGTTATATGCAGGTACTTCTTTGGCTTCTTATCCCAGTGGCAGCAGGACTTTTGGCCACAATTTATTTGGCGATTAAGTACAGACCATCTAGACCAGCAAATGCCCATCGAGGCATGGCAGGCCTGGCTGAATTCAGAGACGCCATGAATAGACCACTACCAAGAGACAATGACGAAAAAAACGAAAAGTAAAAAGAAAAAATTAATTAAAGCTCTTGCCAAATTTGTTCCAACTTTAATCACTGGTTCTATTTTAATTCTTTTATTACTTGTTCCTGTCCCTTTTATAAAGATTGCACCTGGACCACTTTTTAATACTGTTGGAATTGAAAAAGATAAAGATGTTATTTCCATTAGCGGTGTTACTACTTATAAATCAAAAGGAGAGCTTAATTTTACAACTGTTTCTGAAACAGGTGGTCCCTTTGGAAGACTAGTTTTAATTGACGCAATCGTTGCTTGGATCAACCCAACTGAAGCCGTTGTGCCAACTAGAGATTTGTATCCCGAAGTAATTGATCCAGAAATTATCAAAAAAGAAAATCAAAGAGCTTTTTCTTCATCTCAAACCGATGCAATAGCTGCTGCTTTAGGCTATTTGAAAATTCCAGTAGAAATCAGTGTTGTGGTTGATAGCGTAGTTTTAAAATCTCCAAGTGATGGAATCATCGAACCTGGAGATTTAATTTTAAGTGTCGATCAAAAAGAAGTAAAAACAGCTGGAGATGTAGTTAAGTTTGTGCAGAGCCGTAAACCAAAAGAAAAAATAGCAATTAGTCTTGTTAGAGATAACACTACAAAAAATGTCGAAATAACTGCAACCGAATTAAAATCAGATAAATCCAAAGCATCAATTGGGATATCTATTGGTCCAGGAATTAATCCTCCATATGATTTTGATTTTGGTGTTGCAGAAGTCGGCGGACCAAGTGCAGGCCTAATGCTGAGCCTGGGAATTATTGATGAATTGACTGAAAATGATTTAAGTGGTGGAAAAATAGTTGCTGGAACTGGAACCATTAATTATTTAGGTGAAGTTGGCTCAATTGGTGGAATAAGACAAAAACTTGAAGGCGCTAAAGATAATGGTGCGGAATTATTCTTAGCTCCGGTAGATAACTGTCAGGAAGTTGGATCCAAGACTTATAGGTCAATGCCGGTTGTCGCGGTTAAGAACCTCACCGAAGCCATCCAGGCAATTGAAAAGTTCACAAAGGATGGCGACGTATCAGGCTTAAGGAGTTGTGAATAAAGAAAATTGGACATATTTCTCTCACAAATTAACCCCGATTGGACGAAGCAAAAGTTGTTTCGTATTGTCGAAATATGACCTTTCCGCGTCCAGATTTTACCTTCAATCGCCCCAAGGGTAAAAATTCATACTTACTAATTTCAATAGGTGCTCTATTTATAGCTTTGTTAACTTTGTCTGGCTATTACACTGATTGGCTTTGGTATAAATCAGTAAGTGCTCAAAGTGTTTATTTAACAGTATTAGCTTGGCGTATTGGTTTATTTGTTTTCTTTGCAGGAATTACTGGGTTCATAATTTGGCTAAACGTTCACCTTGCCTACAAGCACAGACCAATGTATGCAACTGTTACACCTGATCAAATTAGTTTGCAAAGGTATCGTGAAGCATTAGATCCAATTAGAAAATCTGTTTTTATCTTTGGTCCCATTCTTTTAGGCTTTCTTGCAGGCGGATCAGCATCTGCTGAGTGGAGAAGTTGGGTTCAAAGATTAAACTCAATTCCTTTTGGAGTGAAAGATCCTCAATTTGGAATGGATTTAAGTTTCTTTATTTTTGATTACCCTCTTTATCGAAACCTAGTAACTTTTGGAATTAGCACGATTGTGCTTGCAGGAATTGCCAGTGGAATCATTCACTACATTTACGGTGGAATTACCCTTCAATCACAAACTCAAAAAGCAACTAAGTTTGCTCAATCGCAAGTATCAATTTTGGTTGCACTGTTATTTATATTGAAAGCCTTTGCTTACTGGCTTGACAGATTTGGTTTGGCATTAAAACAAGACCCATTACTGGTTGGATTGAAATACGCGGATGTAAATGCAGTGTTGCCCGCAAAATCCTTGATGATGTATCTATCGCTAATAGTGGCAGTTTTATTCATAATTAATGCATTTAGAAGAAAATGGTTTATTCCAAACATAGGAATAGGTGCCTTACTTGTTACAGGTATTTTAATTGGTGGAGTTTATGCAACTGTTGTGCAGCAGTTTGTTGTAAGACCAAGTGAAGCTGACAGAGAAGCACCATATATTCAAAAATCTATTACCGCTACGCGCGAGGCTTATGGTTTATCAGGTGTTGAAGTATCTGATTATCCTGCAAGCATTGTTGCAGATCTTGATGTTTTAGCGCAACAGACTGAAACCATAAAAAATATTAGATTAATGGACCCAGCATTAATCTCTCCAACTTTTAACCAATTGCAACAAATTAGAGGTTTCTATAGTTTTGCCGACACTCTTGATATAGATAGATATCCAGTTAATGGTTCAAATCAAGGAACCGTAATCGCAGCACGAGAAATTAATCTTGCTGGTATTCCAAATGCTCAAAGAAACTGGATTAACTCACATTTGGTTTACACTCATGGATTTGGTGTTGTCACAGTAAAAGATAATGCTGTCAAAGCTGATGGTGAACCAGAGTTCACAACAAGTGATATTCCAACAAAAGGCTCGCTAAAAATTGATCAACCAAGAATCTATTTTGGCGAGAATTCACCAAGTTATTCAATTGTTGGTGGAGCTGCTGGAAGTGAACCGCGCGAATTAGATTATCCAGATGACACCAGTCCAAATGGTCAAGCAAATAATACTTATTCAGGAACTGGTGGAGTTCCAATCGGAAACTTTTTTAACAGAGCACTTTATGCATTGAAGTACCAAGAAATAAATATCATTCTTTCAAACTTGGTAAATAATGATTCCAAAGTTTTGTATTACCGCGATCCAGCCGAACGAGTACAAAGAGTTGCACCGTGGTTAATTCTTGATGGAGATCCATATCCAGCAGTAATTGATGGAAAAATTCTTTGGATGCTTGATGGCTACACTGCAACTAATTTTTATCCGTATTCAACGAGAACAAGTTTAAATACAGCTACAGCAGACTCACTCAACCAAACTTCAACTGCTTTAAGAGTTCAATCTGCTGCATCAGTTAACTATGTTCGTAACTCTGTCAAGGCAACAGTTGATGCTTACAATGGAACAGTTTCAATTTATGCGTGGGATGAATCAGAGCCAATTTTGAAATCTTGGTCAAGTGCTTTTCCAGGAATTGTCAAACCCCGTTCTGCGATGCCAGCCGAAGTGGTAAGTCACGTTAGATATCCCGAAGATTTGTTTAAAATTCAACGAGAAATATTAAGTAAGTACCACGTTAAAGATGCTGGAGCATTTTATGGTGGACAAGATTTCTGGATCATTCCAAACGACCCAACTCGTCCAGGTGTTCAAAGTGCACAACCTCCTTACTACCTACAATTACAAATGCCGGGTGATGCAAAACCAATATTTTCTTTAACGACAACATTTGCTCCGACCAGAAGACAAACTTTGGCATCGTTTATGTCAGTATCAAGTGATCCAAGTAATAATTATGGGAAAATCAGAGTGTTACAACTTCCTAGAAACACCACAATTCCAGGACCAACACAAGTTCAAAATAACTTTGAATCAAATCCTGATGTAGGTGCACTGCTTTCCCTGCTTCGTCGTGGCGGATCCGATGTTGAATTAGGAAACTTACTTTCATTACCTATTGCCGGTGGTTTGCTATATGTAGAACCTGTTTATGTAAGAGCAACAGCTGGTGAAAGTTATCCATTGTTACGAAAAGTTCTAGCATCTTTTGGTCAAAGAGTCGTTTTTGAAGACAACATTGAAGATGCAATTACTGCTTTATTTGGAACAAGTGCTGGTGCAACAACTGAACCAGAAGAACCATCAACTACTGATGGTCAAACAACTCCAACTCCTGAAGCGCCATCTATCACAGGAAATCCTGAAACCGATTTAGCAAATGCAATTAGCGATATGCAAAAGGCAGTTGCTGATGGCAAAAAAGCATTGGCTGAAGGAGACTTCACCGCTTATGGAAAAGCGCAACAAGATCTGGAAAATGCATTAGATAGAGCACTTGATGCACAGAATAGACTTAATGCAAATACTGAAATTGAAACAACACCAGAAGTAACTCCTGCAAGTTTCGTGCGCTAGATAACGCAAGTTCTTCCATCTCTTGCGTGGGCATTAAGATTGAAACTACCGACGCGGGGTGGAGCAGCTCGG
>SXYE01000001.1 GCA_005789325.1 Actinomycetota bacterium | reverse complement strand
ATTTAATCCAATACTTGCTCCTATGCCAAGAGGAATTTTGGCTAATTGCATCTCAAAAACCAAGATTGGAATTTCTAAAAATGAAATAGTTGATATTTTCAACAGATATTACAAGGGTCAACCTTTTGTGCAAGTCAATCAAGATGCAAATCTACAAACAAGCTCAGTCTTGAACACAAATAGCTGTCTCCTACAAATAAGTGTGGATGAAAATACAAATCAAATAACAGTCGTTAGCGTGATTGACAATCTCATAAAAGGAGCAAGTGGACAAGCCATTCAAAATGCAAATTTGATGTGCGGCTGGGATCAAACAATGGGTTTGGTTTATAAAAAATGAGCGTCACAACACCTAAAGGTTTTGACGCCAGTGGAGTCGCAGCTGGCCTAAAATCTTCCGGAGAAAAAGATGTTGCCCTGATTGTCAACAACGGACCAAAATATGATGCGAGTGCAGTTTTCACGACTAACAAAGTTAAAGCGGCTCCAGTGGTTTGGACCCAAGAGGCTGTAAAGAATAAGAAACTTAAAGCAGTAGTTTTGAATAGCGGCGGGGCGAATGCCTGCACTGGTCCTGAAGGTTTTGCAGATACACATTCAACGGCTGAATACGTTGCAAAAATGTTGTCGGTTGGTGCAATTGAAATTGGTATTTGCTCAACGGGTCTTATTGGAAATCGTTTAAATATGACAAAACTTATAAGTGGAATAGATGATGCTTACGCAAAATTAAGTCCAGAAGGTGGTCAAGATGCAGCAGCAGCCATCATCACAACTGATTCACATGAAAAGATTGCCCAAGTTGAAAAAGACTCCTGGAGTATCGGCGGCATCATTAAGGGTGCAGGCATGCTTGCACCAGATATGGCAACAATGTTGTGTGTCATCACAACTGACGCAGACATATCGGAAATTGACCATCAACTGGTATTGCAACAATGCACAGATTTAACTTTAAATCGAATTGATTCTGATGGATGCACTTCAACTAATGACACGGTGATACTCATGTCATCCGGAGCCTCGTTAGAGAAACCCACAATGGAAGATTTCAAATCACAACTTCAAACTTTAATGTCAGATTTGAGCAATCAATTAATCAATGATGCTGAGGGTGCCACAAAAGTTATAAAGATTGAAGTCTTTAATGCAAGAAATGAAAATGAAGCAGTCAATGTTGGAAGATCTATTGCAAGAAATAATCTTTTGAAGTGCGCCATGTTTGGAGAAGATCCAAATTGGGGCAGGATTCTTGCTGCAGTTGGAACTGCTGATGCTGAAATTGATTCCGATAAAATCGATGTTTATCTAAATAATGCGAAAGTCTGTTCTAATGGAAGTGCTATCGATTTAAGTGAACAAGTCTCACTAAATGATAGAAATATTTCAATCAAAGTCGATCTCAAGATTGGAACATATACTGCAACAATCTATACAAATGATCTATCAACGCAATATGTTCACGAGAATTCTGCGTATTCAACATGACAAATGCACAACAATCAAGACAACAAGAGGCACTTAAAAAAGCATCAGTATTGGCTGAAGCATTGCCTTGGCTCATCAAATTTCAGGAATCAGTTGTAGTCATCAAGTTTGGTGGAAACGCCATGACTAATCCAATGCTTTCCAAGCAGTTTGCAGAAGATGTTGTTTTTCTTAAACTCGCTGGATTAAAGCCAATTGTGGTCCATGGTGGGGGTCCTCAGATTTCCAAAAAGCTTGATGAAGCTGGAATCAAATCAGAATTTAAATCTGGTTACAGAGTCACAACAGAACAATCGATTCAAATTGTTCGAGATGTGCTTGTTAATGACATTCAGAAAGAATTAATCGCAAATATAAATGAAAATGCCAAACTAGGTGTAGGTATGAGTGGCGACGAAAACTCATTGTTATTAGTTGAGAAATTCTATGTCGAAAATGGAAATGAGAAGATCGATATAGGACTAGTTGGTGATGTAAAGAAAGTTGATGTTAAGCAAATAATTGATGTTCTTGAATCAGGTCAAATTCCAGTAATCTCAACTCTTGGAGTAGGTATTGATCAAAAAACCTATAACGTAAATGCGGATACCGCAGCAGCAGCTATTGCTAGAGCCATAAAAGCCCAAAAAATTGTTATCCTCACCGATGTTGTGGGGCTTATGGAGAAGTATCCAGATGAAAAAAGTCTGATCGCCACAATTGATTTGAATAGTTTAAGAAAATTAATGCCATCACTTGATGAGGGAATGAAACCAAAAATGCAAGCTTGCCTTGATGCAATTACCTCAGGAGTATCTAGAGCACACGTTATTGACGGTCGCGAAGCTCATGCTTTGTTGGTTGAAGTCTTCACAGATTCAGGAACAGGAACCATGGTCATCGAAAGTATGGACAAAGAATGACCTCCTTTAATTGGAATAACATTTTTCTTAACAACTATGGCACCCCAACTATTGAATTGGTTGAAGGTGAAGGAATTGTCGTAAAAGATTCTCAAGGAAATATTTACCTAGATTTCCTTTCTGGAATAGCAGTAAACGCTTTAGGCCATGCTCACCCAGCAGTAATTGATGCGGTAAGTAAACAAATAAGAAAACTCTCGCACACGAGTAACTTTTATGCTAATGAACCGGCCATAAATCTAGCCGAAAAACTCATAGCAATATCAAGTCTTGATGCAAAAGTATTCTTTTGCAATTCAGGAGCAGAGGCCAACGAGGCAGCTATCAAATTAAGTAGGAGAACAGGAAAAAAGAATCTGATCGCAGCAAACAACTCTTTTCATGGCAGAACAATGGGATCGCTAAGTATTACTGGTCAATTGACTAAACAACAACCATTTAAACCACTCTTAAGTGACGTTCAATTCATAGATATCAATTCCAGATCTGGAGTCAGAAAAATAAAAATAAAAACCGCGGCTGTTTTTCTAGAATCCATTCAAGGTGAAGGTGGAGTTATACCTTGTACAAACGAATTTCTCAAAGCGGTGAGAGCAAAGACCATCAAAACAAAATCTCTTCTGGTCATGGACGAGGTGCAAACTGGATTGGGTCGAACCGGTCAGTGGTTTGGATATGAAAATGCAGGAATTACTCCAGATGTTGTAACACTTGCTAAAGCCTTAGGTGGAGGCTTACCAATGGGAGCGATTTTAGTTACTGGTGAAGCAAAAGAACTATTTGAACCAGGACAACATGGGTCAACTTTTGGCGGTAATCCTGTTGTAGCAAGTGCTGCGTTAGCAACGATTGACGTGATTGAGAAAGAGAATCTTTTGGAAAATTCCTTGAATATGGGTGAGCTGCTAATCAAATTGATCAATCAAATTGAAGGAGTAACAGAAGTAAGAGGTAGGGGATTGTTGTTGGGCGTTGAGTTAACAGAATTGGCTGCAAAAGATGTCGAATTGGAATGCAGAAAAATGGGATTGCTTCTAAATGCTGTCACCGAAAAGACTCTTAGATTAGCTCCAGCTTTAATAATCAATATCGAACAAGTAAAGAGATGCTCCGAAATCATTGATGATGCAATAAAAAGTCTAAAGAAAAGTGGTAATAAGTCATGAAGTATGCCGAATCAAGAACCGCCAGACAACATCTCATTCAAGAAATTTTGGCAAACAAAAGAATTGCATCACAAAATGAACTTTTACTTGAATTGAAGAAAAAAGGATTCGAAGTCACGCAAACAACCCTGTCTAGAGATCTAGATGATCTTGGCGCGATAAAAACTGACGATAACAATGGTCAATCAAAGTATTTGATCCCTGAATCTGATCCAGATCGAATAAGTGATTCAGGTCTGGCCAGAAATCGTCTCGAGAAATTAGCGAGTGATTTAGTTGTTGGGGTTGATCATTCAGCAAACCTGGCGATAATTCACACTCCAGCAGGAGCAGCTCAATTTGTGGCATCAATCATCGATCACGCAACATTAAAGAATGTCATCGGAACTATTGCCGGTGACAACACTGTTTTGGTAATAACCAAAGGATTAAAAGACGGAGAGTCCGTCGCAAGCCAAATATGGGAATACGTTCAATTTCGCAGATAGGCTGAGATTGAACACAAGAAAGAGGAATAAGTGGGAAAAAAAGTTGTATTAGCGTACTCAGGTGGTCTTGACACATCTGTCGCCATCGAATGGATTAAAGACAAAACAGGCGCAGAAGTTGTTGCTGTGGCCGCCGATGTTGGCCAAGGCGGAGAAGACATGAATGTTATTAAACAACGAGCCCTGGATTGTGGAGCAGTTGCCGCTGAAGTCTTGGACTTAAGAGAAGAATTTGCTAATGAATATTGCGCGCCAGCATTAAAGGCCAACGCACTTTATATGGACAGATATCCACTTGTTTCTAGTTTGTCACGTCCGATTATCTCAAAATACTTAGTGGAAGCAGCCAAGAAACATGATGCCTACATGGTTGGTCATGGCTGCACAGGAAAAGGTAATGATCAAGTTCGTTTCGAAGTTAGTATTGCCGCTCTTGATCCTGATTTAAAAGTCTTTGCTCCAGTCAGAGATTCAGGAATGACACGTGACAAAGCAATTATTTTTGCGGGCGAAAAGAATCTTCCCATTGATGTAAATAAGAAAAACCCTTACAGCATAGACCAAAATGTATGGGGGAGAGCAATTGAAACTGGATTCCTAGAAGATATCTGGAATGAACCAATCGAAGATATCTATGCATACACAAAAAACCCTGCTGAAAAAAGAGAAGCTGATGAAGTTCTCATCACTTTCAAAAAAGGTTTACCTACTCATATTGATGGACAAGCTGTAACCATGCTGCAAGCCATTGAAATTATGAACAAAAGAGCAGGTGCACAAGGTGTGGGCAGAATTGACATGGTCGAAGACAGGTTGGTTGGAATTAAGAGTCGTGAAGTTTATGAAGCACCTGGTGCAATTGCGTTGATAACTGCGCATCAAGAATTAGAAAATGTTTGTCTGGAAAGAGAATTGTCCAGATTCAAACGTGGAGTCGAACAAAGATGGGGTGAACTTGTTTATGACGGGTTATGGTTTTCCCCGCTTAGACAAGCACTTGATGTATTTATTGATGAAACTCAAAAGCATGTCAGTGGTGACATTCGAATGAGACTTCATGCTGGAAAAGCCGTAGTCACTGGAAGAAAGAGTGCTGAATCTCTTTATCGATATGACCTTGCAACATATGACTCTGAGGACACTTACGATCAATCATGGGCTAAAGGTTTTATTGAAATCTTTGGTATGACTTCCAAAATCGCAGCAGACAGGGATCGTAAGAGTAACTAGATGAATAATTCAAATAAGTTATGGGGCGGTCGTTTTGAAAAAGACACAGCCTCGTCAATGGCAAATCTTTCAAAATCAACACATTTTGATTGGCGTCTTGCCATATTTGACTTATTGCAAACAGATGTTCATGTTCAAGCTTTGAACAAAGTGAAACTTATAAATGATGCTGAAACAAAAGAAATCAGAAAAGCAATAAAAGAAATTAATAATGAGATAAGTGCAGGGCAAGCCTTTCCTGAAAACAGCGATGAAGATGTTCACACAGCAATTGAAAGAATGATAATTGCCAAAGTAGGCGACTTCGGTGGCAAAATCAGGGCAGGCAGAAGCAGAAATGATCAAGCGGTAACTGATTTTAAACTTTTTCTAAGGGGATCAAGCAGAATAATTTGCCAAGAACTAATTAAGTTGTGCAAAACTATAAATGAGCAAGCTCAAATTCACTTTGACAAGGCTTCGCCAGGATTTACTCACTTGCAACATGCTCAGCCTGTGACTTTGGGACATGAACTGGCAAAACATGCGCAAGCGCTAGTTCGAGATGTTGAGAGATTTACAGATTGGGATGTCAGAGTTGATACTTGTCCACTTGGCGCAGGAGCCCTAGCTGGATCAGCATTAGTAATTGATTCCATGTGGGTTGCAAACCAATTAGGTTTTTCTAGACCAAGTGAAAACTCTATAGATGCAGTTTCAGATAGAGATTTTGTAGCAGAGTATCTGTTTATTTGTTCTCTAATTGGTATACATTTGTCAAAATTTGCTGAAGAAATCATACTTTTAACATCAACCGAATTTGGTTATGCAACATTGGATGATCAATATTCAACAGGATCATCAATAATGCCACAGAAAAAGAATCCTGATGCTGCAGAGTTAGCACGTGGAAAAAGCGGAAGACTTGTTGGTAATTTAACTGGATTATTAGTGACCCTAAAAGGTTTGCCATTTGCTTACAACAGGGATTTACAAGAGGATAAAGAACCGGTATTTGATTCCCATGACACTTTAATGTTGTTACTGCCTGCATTCACAGGAATGGTTAAAACCATGAAATTCAATTCCAAGAAACTAGAAGAAAATGCTGTGACTGGACATTCATTGGCAACCGAGATTGCTGATTATTTAGTGAAGAAAGATATCTCATTTAAAGATGCACACGAAATAAGTGGCAGGTGCGTAAAACTTGCCGAATCTAAGAAAATAGAAGTCCATGAATTGTCTGCTACTGATTTGAAATCTGTTTCTAACTATTTAGAAGATGATGTATTAAAGGTGTTGACTTTACAGGCCGCTTTAGAAGCAAGATCTAGTTATTCAGGCACTTCTCCGTCTAGTGTAAAGAATCAAATCAGTAGAATTAATGAAAAAATTTCAGTCTTAAACAAATGGGCCAATCACAACCCAGT
>SXYE01000089.1 GCA_005789325.1 Actinomycetota bacterium | reverse complement strand
TTGGCATCATCGTGTTCTAAGAATGGAATCATTGCTGTGGCAACTGACCAAACTTGTCGTGGTGATACGTCCATGAAATCAACATCATCTGGAAGAACGAAATCTACGTCTCCACCTTTACGGCGAACCAAAACTCTTTCTTCAGAAAAAGTTCCATCAGCAGCTAAAGCAGCATTTGCTTGAGCAATAACGTGACGATCTTCTTCATCAGCTGTTAGATAAGAAATTTGGTTAGTAACTTTTCCTTTACTTACTTTGCGATAAGGAGTTTCAATGAAACCAAATTCGTTAACGCGTGCAAAAGATGAAAGAGAACCAATCAAACCAATGTTTGGTCCTTCAGGAGTTTCAATTGGACACATTCTTCCGTAATGGGAAGGATGCACGTCACGAACTTCGAAGCCTGCACGTTCTCGGGAAAGTCCACCTGGTCCAAGTGCTGACAAACGACGTTTGTGAGTTAAACCAGCTAATGGATTTGTTTGATCCATGAATTGTGACAATTGGCTGGTACCAAAAAATTCTTTAATTGAAGCAACAACTGGGCGAATGTTGATCAAAGTTTGTGGAGTAATTGCTTCCACATCTTGAGTTGTCATTCTTTCTCTTACAACTCTTTCCATACGAGATAAACCGGTACGGATTTGGTTTTGAATTAATTCACCAACTGTGCGAAGTCTTCTGTTTCCAAAATGATCAATATCATCAATTTCAACAACAGTTTTGCCGCGAGCTTTTGTTAATTCTGTAACACCAGCATGAAGTGCTGCAGTGTATTCAACTGTGTCACAAATATCATCAACAGTTAATGTGTTTTGTTGCAATGGAAGCTGTGATCCAAGTTTTCTGCCAACTTTGTAACGACCAACTTTTGCTAAGTCATATCTCTTGGAATTGAAGTAGTAGTTATCAATTAGGTTTCGGCCACCTTCAATTGTTGGTGGTTCACCTGGTCTCATCTTGCGATAAATATCAACAAGAGCTTCTTCTTGAGTTTGAACTGAATCTTTTGCCAATGTTTCTAAAATTGATGGATACTTAGCAAACTTTGTCGCAATTTGTTCAGCAGTCATACCTAGTGCCTTTAACAACACTGTTGCTGATTGTTTACGTTTGCGATCTAGTCGAACTCCAACTAAATCTTTCTTATCAACTTCAAATTCTAACCAAGCACCACGACTTGGAATTACTTTTGCGGTGAAAAGATCTTTATCTGTTGCTTTATCAATTGACTTCTCAAAATAAACACCAGGAGAACGAACTAGTTGTGAAACTACAACTCTTTCTGTTCCATTAATTACAAATGTTCCTTTATTTGTCATGATTGGGAAATCACCCATGAATACTGTTTGGGATTTGATTTCACCAGTTTCGTTATTCATAAATTCTGCTGTTACGAATAATGGTTGTGCGTAAGTTACGTCTTTATCTCTACATTGTTCAACTGTGTATTTTGCTGGTTCAAATCTGTGATCACGGAAAGATAGTGACATTGATCCTGCAAGATCTTCAATCGGCGAAATTTCTTCAAAGATTTCTGTTAAACCAGAAGTAGTTGGAACATCTGTTCTGCCAGCATCAAGTGCAGTCTTTACACGAGCTTGCCATTTTTCATTACCCATTAACCAATCGAATGATTCGATTTGTAAATCTAATAAGTTTGGGACTTCCAAAGGTTCTTTAATTTTTGCAAAAGATAAGCGAGCATTTTTTCCTGAAGCTTTGGCTGAAGATGCCAAGTGGCGTCCTTTCGTCGGAAGGGCACTTTATAAACTTTTGGGTTGCAAAACAAAACGAGCCCTTGCGGGCTGGGGATTGGGATGCAAAATAAAAGCATACCTTCATCTTGCCTGCTTGTAACACCCACCTACCCCTTTCGTCAAGTTCGTGGGGTGCGTGGGACAAATTGTTATCTTCCCGAGATGTCCCTCACGAAAAAGGGTCGCTTACCCGCCAAACCACATTTCTGTCTTCTTTATTGCCATGGCGAGCAAGAACGGGATTGAAGTCATCTCTTCTTTGCCAGTCATTCAAAGATAGGCATCGAGAAATCCCAGCCATACTCAAGTAATCCAGCTCTCTATCTTCCCAATCCAGGTAGCCTGCGTGATCTATCACCGTAGAAGCAATAGCAATACCTTTTTCTTCTTTCACTATTTCTAAAACTCTTGATTGCTGTGGCCAATCAATGTGGGAGGCAGTTGTGAACTCTAAAAATGTGGAACCGTCTTGTCTAGTGTGCATTCCTGATGCGTGTCTGTGCACATGTCCTGCAATCCAAGTGATCAAATTCTTATGTTGATAAAGCTCTTGAAGTAATTCATCTCTTAAAACTCTTCGAGGTGATCCTTTTGGAGCAAAGTCATTAATTAATGTTGGAGAAGGATGATGGGAAAGTAAAACACAGTACTTATCTTTTGCTTCAATAAGTTTTTCTTTAATCCAATTTAATTGTTTTTCATCGATGGATCCTTGCCAACCGCCATGAGGATTAACTGTATCCATTGAAATCATTCGAATATTTTCTAAATCGTGACACCAGTAAGCAGTATTGTTTTTAACGTTTTCTTTGGTGAAACCATGTCCCACAGGATTTCCACCTGCTGCAATATGCGCGTCAGCAAAAGTTCCTGGTGTGTTAAACGCTCTCATCTGATCTGGCGTAATTGTAACCTTTGGTGAATCTTTTGTATGCGGATAATTAACTGGTCCTACTTCTGCCACAGCTGGAATTATTACTTCTGGTCTTTCAAAGTTTTCTGGCAAGCCCACAATTCTTTTGTTTCCAATTGTTAACTGATTTAAATCATCATCTGGTGCAACTGTTCCTTGTAACAGTTGATCATGGTTTCCATAAGTAGCAAACCAGGGAACATTTAGCCCTTGGGAAATAAATGCGCTTCGTGCTTTTTCAACTAAACCTTTAATTATTGGAAAACCAAATTTTGCAATAGGTCGATCTAATTCTTTTCCAACAGGGGCACCATCTGGGTGCCAATAACAAATATCGTAATCAACATTATGTGAACCTACCCATTCAGATTTTTTTCTATCTCCTGAAACTGGTTCAACTTTTCCGCCATTTAATGCACTGATGTACCACTGGGCTTCATTCTTTTGAGCATTATCTGTCATGTCCCCGGTAACAACTACAGCATCAATTGGTGCATTTGTTAGTGGTCCAGTTTTTAAATCATTTAGTGCATCAACCATTGATGCGACAACTTGAGTTGTTAATATTTCTTGAGCTCGATAGGTTCCGATGTATCCAACGACATCGCGCCATTTGTTATCGGGATCTGAAAATCTATCTAAGTATTCAATTCTTGATGGTGATTCTGGATCGCAAACATGTAAATCTGAAAAGTGTCCTAATACTGCTAAAACTTTGCCTTCAGGCAAATCATTGACATAAGGTTCGCCGTCAGTTTCAATTAAATCTCGCCAACCTAGATTATTTGTTTGGCCAGGACCTATTGTTTTTTTATCAGTTCTTGCCATCTGCGTCTGTCAAAACTGTTGATGCAGTTATGGTTAATGACACATTTGTGCCCGCCGTAAGTTCTAGCGCGTCTGAACTCGCCATATCAACGTGTAGATGAGTGCCGTGTTCATGAGTTTTGACAGTTAAACGAGTTTGAGGACCAAGAAAGGAACGGGCTATTACAGTTCCTGATTTTGAATCATTTACCTTTGTTGGTGTTACAGAAATACTTTCAGGTCTGACTAACGCTACTACAGTTGTAGCGCTTGATCCTCCGCCATATTTAACACTTTGTCCAAGAAACTCAACTTTTCCTGAACTTAATTTTGCAGGAATTCTATTCATTGCCCCAACAAAAGATGCAACAAAAGCCGTTGCGGGATTGGCGTAAATATCATCGGGAGCAGCAATTTGTTCTAATTTCCCATTTGACATAACTCCTACTAAATCAGCCATCGCCATTGCTTCTTCTTGATCATGAGTTACAAATAAAGTGGTGGTTCCCACTTCCAATTGAATTCTTCTAATTTCATCACGTAATTGCGTTCTAACTTTTGCGTCTAGCGCTGATAGTGGTTCGTCTAACAATAGAACTTTTGGTTCAATTGCTAATGCTCGAGCTAAGGCCACTCGTTGTTGTTGTCCCCCAGACAATTGATGGGAATATCTGTTTGCCTCTCTAGATAAACCCACCAAATCTAAAAGTTCTTTTGCTTTCTTAATGCGAATTTCCTCGCTAATTCCTCGAACTTTTAACCCAAAGGCAACATTTTCAACTGCTGTTAAATTTGGAAAGAGTGAATAGGCTTGAAAAACCATTCCCATATCTCTTTTGTTTGCTGGAACATTAGTGATATCTCTACCATCAACTGTAATTTGACCACCGTCGGCTAAATCCAAACCTGCTAAAAGTCTTAACGCCGTTGTTTTGCCACAGCCAGAAGGACCAAGAAGTGCTACCAATTGGCCTGGCTTTATTGTCAAATTTAATCCATCTAAAGCTTTAACGTCTCCAAATATCCTTTGAAGGTTTATCATCTCAACGGCACTACCTGATTTGTTAGTCATTTAAGACAACCCCCCAACGTTGACGCGCACCTTGCGACGTCTATTAAGACTTGATAGCAACATCAAAAGTAACCACACAAATACCAAACTCATAACACTCAATGCCACGGCTCCTTCAGCATCAGACATTCCCACTAAAGCCATCCAGACTGGCAAAGTTGACCAGAGAAGCAAATTTGAAATTACAAATTCCCCAAGAACTAATGCAACTGTCAAAAATATTGCGCCGAATATTGCACTTTGAATATTAGGACCAATAATTGAAACCATAACTTGTCTCCAACTAGCACCCAAACCTCGTGCCGCATCCACTAATGTTTTAACATCAATTGCGCTTAATCCTGTGTCTATTGATCTAAATGTGTAGGGCATGCTCAAAACAACATATGCAAATACCAACATATAGACACTATCTTTCAGCCACAACGGCATTGAACCTAAGAATCCAAGTGCAATAACAACTGGCGGAATAATTAAAGGCAAAAGTGTTATAAACTCCACAATTCTCTTTGCCCGTTGAGCTCGTATATGTAACCAAGTTACTGTTGGGACCATAATTCCAATCGCGATCGCAACAGTAAGAATGGCCAATCTTGCTGAAATCCACAATGCTTCACCAAAACCAGGATCAGAAATCATTCTCCGATAAGCACCTAACGTATAGGTCCCGTCTCCAACTTGAACAGAAAAGATAAAGGCAGAAAACATGGGAACTGTGAAGAAAAGTAGTCCAGCAATCATCCACGCATTAAGTCCTAAACCTGGTTTTGCAGTTACCGTAGACGAATTATTTTTATTCATCGTTTTCTCCACCTAGAAGCTCTTCTATCTAGGTAAGTGTAAAAAGTCATTGCTATACCAACTACAACGATCATTACTAATCCCATTGCAAATCCAACGTTAGCTTGGTCTGCGACAACATCGCCACTAACCAAGGTTCCAACTTGTAAAGGTAATAATGGAATAGTTCCTTGAGTTAGAACATTTGCAGTTGCATAAGCAGCAAACGCACTTGCAAACAAAAGGAAAAAGGATCCAATTACAGCAGGTGTTAAAATTGGAATCCCAACGTAACGCCAATACAAAGCCTTACTTGCCCCCAAATTTACTGCTGCTTCTCGCCATTCGCTTTTTATTCCTTCTAACGCTGGGTAAACAACAATTATCATCAGTGGGATTTGAAAATAAAGGTAAACAAGAACTAATCCACTAAATCCAAAAAGCGTGAATGACCCTGAATAAATATCAATTCCAACTTTTTGTAAACCAACAGTTACTAAACCATAATTTCCAATAGCAGCAATAAAAAAGAATGCTAAGGGAACACCGCCCGTATTTGCAAAAACTCCACTTGCGGTAGAAACTATTTTCTGTAATTTAGGTTTTCCAGAAATAGCAACACCATAGGCAATTGCTAGTCCAAAAATTACTCCCGTACTTGCTGAGGCAAGTGCAAGTTTAAGGGAGCTCAATAAACTTAGATAATAAACATCAGTAAATGCTAATTGGACATTAGCAAGTGTCCAGCTACCTTCATTGCTCAAGAAAGCATTAAATATGACAGCAAAAGTTGGCCCACCAATAAATAGTGTGGCGAAAACAAAAAAAGGAATTAACCCACTGTAATCGAAAAGATTTTTTCTTAAATTTGATGTTTGTCTACGCGAACGACTGTCGCCGCCATTTGGAATGGCGGCGACAACGTTTCGTGACTGAATTTGTTCAGTCATTAATTTGTTTGTTACCTTCTAATTCAACTTGCCCCAGAGCTTGCCAAGTTTGGCCGTTGCATCTGTTTGTTGTTTTAGAGTTGGGTAAACAACTACTGTACCTGCTGGCAATTTAGGAAGGTTTGCTAAATATTTCTTGTTAGCAGTACCACTCTTTACCATTGCATCTAGGCGAATTGGACGAGCTCCGCCAGCCAACCATAGGTTTTGTGCTTGATCGCTGTATAGATATTCCATCCATAAACGAGCACATGCTGGATTTGGAGCAGTCTTGTTAACTGCCTGTTGGTAGTAACCACCGATCGCAACATCAGATGGAATTACTTTCTTCCACTGAACTTTTGCACTTGATTTGGCGTACTTATCTTGTAAGTAATCCCAATCGAGAGTAATCGGAGTTTGACCATTAGCAACGGTTGCACTCGAGGCTTGAACAGGTAGGAATGTTCCTGCCTTCTTCCAGGCCTTAATTGCATCCACGCCAAACGTAACGTCATCTAGACCTTTTTTACCACCGGCATATGCATAAGAGATTGCAAACAATCCATTACGTGCTGCTGATGCAGAACTTGGGTTACCATTTAGAGCAACTTGGTTCTTGTAAATTGGGTTAGCAAGATCTTTAATTGATTTAGGTGCAACTTTAACTTTCTTTGCATCGTAACCAATTGCAATCACGCCACCGTAATCAGAAAAGTAAAGTCCTGTCTTTTCCTTTGCTGCTGCTGGAATGTCATCCCATGTTGCAACTTTGTATGGAGCAAATAAACCCTCAGCTGCACCAGCAACTGCAAATGGAAGACCAACGTCAAGAACATCTGGTGCACGGTTAGAGCCTTTTAGCTGACGGACAGCCGCAAGTTCTTGCGCACTTGATGCTTCTGGATTTTGGCTATCAAGGTTTACTGATGGATATTTTCTAATGAAAGTATCAATTACTTCGCCATAGTTTGCCCAGTCACGTGGCAAAGCAATAACGTTTAATTGACCTTCTTCTTTACATTTTGCTTCTAGTCCTGCAAGACCACCAAAGTCTGCAAGAGAAGTTGCTGTACTGCTATCGGCTGCTTGTACTGGAGCCATCATCACTGATGCAACGAGTGCTGATGCGATGCCAGAAACAAGAAGACCTGAGCGAGCCCTAATTCGCACAGTGAACCTCCATATTTTTGGGTAGTTTTACCCTGAGGCAAGAATGCCACTTTTTATTCCAAATTTCTATGGACTTTCACAATTATTTTCTTAAACTCCCCCACAATTTCACAGGTAGGTAGTATCACAACACTTTTTAATTCACACAAATAACAACAGCCCCAAGGAAAACCCTGGGGCTGTTGAGGTGTTTTTAAACTTCTTTAGAACAAGGTGGTGGTGCTCAAAACCAAACCTACGGTTTCGCCGTGTTTGGCGAAAATGTAGAAGAAGGCAAGGGCTGCACCTGCTAATGCGATGTCTTTGTTGAACGCAATCATTTCGTTCATTTTTGTCATAGCATCTGTTTCTTTCCAGTACGGATGCATTAAGAATGCAGTTGGTACTAGGAATAAGAAAATTAATAATGCGCCAAGGTCTGCATAGAAACCAAGTGCGATGTAGGCGGCGCCTAACAAAATCATCAAACCGCTAATGATTGTTGCTGCTTTTGCAGCAGGTACACCTTTAGAAGATGCATAACCTGCCATTGCTGCTGTTTGGCGAAGGTGACCAATTCCTGAACCGATAAACA
>SXYE01000016.1 GCA_005789325.1 Actinomycetota bacterium | reverse complement strand
TCCTTATATCTCGGTATTAATAAATACGTTCTTTTCTTCGGTAAACGCGTTTAGTGCATCTGGACCTAGTTCGCGTCCCAAACCTGATTTTTTAAATCCTCCAAATGGAGTCCAATATCTAACTGAAGAGTGTGAGTTAACAGAAAGGTTTCCACTTTCTATTCCTCTGGCAACTCTTAACGCTTTTGCTCCGTTGTTTGTCCAGATTGATCCACTTAATCCAAACTCTGAATCATTTGCTAATCCAATAGCATCTGCTTCATCCTCGAAAGTAACCACTGAAACAATTGGGCCAAAAATTTCTTCACTTAATGATTTATGTTTTCTATCTGTTATGTGTAAAACTGTTGGAGGAAACCAAAATCCTGCACCAGTTGGGGCAGTTCCTCTAAAGGCCACTAAGGATTCTTCAACATAAGAGGCAACTTTGTCTCTGTGTGCTGAAGTAATAAGTGGACCCATTTCTGTGGTTTCCAAATTTGGATCAGCACATTTAAATGCCTTTACTGATTGTTCTAACAGAGGCATAAATTTATCGAATGCTTTCTTTTCAATCAGAATTCTTGATCGAGCACAACAATCTTGTCCAGCATTATCAAAAACTGCACCAGGTGCACTTGCAGCAGCTTTTTCTAAATCTGAATCAGCAAAAATAACGTTGGCAGATTTGCCACCTAATTCCAAAGTAACTCTTTTTACATTAGGTGCACATTTGGCCATAATCTGTGTACCAATTTCGGTGGAACCTGTGAAAACAATTTTTCTTACTCTTGGATCTTGCACAATTGTTTCGCCCACAATTCGACCAGAACCTGTGAGAACTTGGAAAACATTTTCTGGAAGTCCTGCTTCTAATCCAAGTTCAGCCAATTTCATTGCTGTTAAAGGTGTAACTTCAGCAGGTTTTAAAACAACTGTTCAACCAGCAGCTAGTGCTGGAGCAAAACCCCAACCTGCAATTGGCATGGGAAAATTCCACGGCACAATAATTCCAACTACCCCAATTGCTTCTCTGAAAGTTATATCTACTCCGCCTGGTACAGGAATTTGTCGACCAAACAATCTTTCTGGTGCACCTGCGTAATAATTCAAAACGTTAACAACATTGTTAGCTTCCCAACGAGCATTGCCGATGGTGTGACCTGCGTTTTCAACTTCTAGTTTTGCTAAAACTTCAATATTTTTTTCAACCAGTGAGGCAAAGTTTCTGAGTAACTTGGCTCGATCGCCTGGGGCTACTTTTTTCCAAGATTCGAAAGCTTTTTGCGCTTTAGTAATTGCTGCCACTGTGTCTTCAGCACTAAGAGCAGGAACAGCAGTTATTTTCTTCTCGGTGATCGGTGAAATTACATCATGAAGCGCGGTCAATTTAATTTAACTCCTTTTAAGTAATACTTTGTCTTACATTCTTTCGAAACTGCGGAATCTTTCCCAATCAGTAATACTTTTATCGAATGAAGCTAGTTCTACTTTAGCCATGTTCAAGTAGTGAGCCTTAACTTCGCTACCAAAAACTTTGGTCACAAATTCACTCTTATCCCAAAGCTCTGTTGCTTTAGCAAGAGTTGAAGGAACTCTTACGGCATCTGACACATAAGCATTGCCTTCAAAGGCTGGTTCCAAAGTTAGGTTTTCTTCAATACCGGCAATTCCTGCAGCAATCATTGCTGCTTCAGCCAAGTAAGGATTTACATCCCCTCCAGGAACTCTGTTTTCGAAACGAAGTGAATGACCAGATCCAACTAAGCGAATCGCACAAGTTCTGTTGTCTCTACCCCACTTCATTGCAGTTGGAGCAAATGAACCTTCAACATAGCGCTTGTAAGAATTAATATTTGGGGCAAAAAATAGTGTCATCTCTCGCATGTATTTCAATTGACCTGCAATAAATGATTTACCCAGTGCACTTAATCCTTGTGGATCTTTTGCATCTGCCATAACTGGTTCATCATTTAGTCCTCTAACAGATAAATGAATGTGGCAAGAGTTTCCTTCACGTTCATTGAATTTAGCCATGAATGTTAAGGACATGCCTTGAGCTGAAGCGATTTCTTTTGAACCTAGTTTGTAAATAACATGATTATCAGCAGTTGTTAATGCATCCTTAAATCTAAATGCAATTTCGTGCTGACCAAGATTACATTCACCCTTTGCTGATTCAACTTCTAAACCAGCACCATCCATTCCTAATCGGATTGCTCTTAATAATCCTTCAACTCTTGTGGTACCCAGCAGCGAGTAATCAACGTTGTATTGGTTTGCTGGGATTAAGTTTTGGTATCCCTTATTCCATGCTTCTTCAAATGAATCTTTAAAAACAATAAATTCTAATTCTGTTCCAACATAAGGAATAAGCTTTAATTCTTTTAATCTATTGATTTGTTTGATCAAAATTTGTCTTGGTGATGCGTAAACATCTGTGTGATCAAGTTTTTGTAAATCAGCCAAAACCATGGCTGTTCCAGGAAGCCAGGGAATGTATCTCAATGTGTCATAGTCAGGTGCCATAACCATGTCGCCATAACCTGAATCCCAAGATGACATCGCGTATCCACCAACTGTGTTCATATCAACATCAACTGCTAACAAATAATTACAACCTTCAGTTCCATGTCCCATGGTGTCTTTTAAAAAGAACGGTGCGTGAACTCTTTTACCTTGTAGGCGACCTTGCATATCGGTAACGCCAACAACGACGGTGTCAATTTTTCCTGATTTGATATCAGCCTCTAATTGAGAAACTTTTAACGGAGCGTCTGCTGATTGTTTGATTGATCCACTCATCTTGAGACACTGTCCTTTCGCTACTTTTGATAGCCATGAGATTACTCTGCCTGGACTTGTCTTGGAAATAGCCGGGAGGATGCAAAACCCTCGCATTGGCAATAGTCTTAGAGGACCGAGTTAAATAATTAGGAGTCCTGAGGCAATGGAAGTAAGAATTGGTGTTCAAAATAGCTCTAGAGAAATAGTCTTTGAGACAACAGCAACTGCTGATGAGATAACAAAAGAAATTGAATCTGCTGTTAAAAATAAGACATTATTGTCATTGGTTGATGAAAAGGGCAGAAAAATTCTAGTTCCAGGTGAAAGCCTAGCTTTTGTTGAAATCGGTGCTTCAGAACAAAGAAGAGTTGGTTTTGCCGGATAACAAAATGCAAGAACAGCTTTTAGTAAATCCTGCTGGTATTCGAGAGCACAAATTTAAGACATCCAAGAATGTTATTGGGGCTCTTGTTTCTGAGCCTGAAGCAATTCATGCTGGCACCATTATTTTTATTCCAGGATGGAGTGGTAGCCGAGAAGATTTTGTGGCAGCAATGCCAATTCTTTCATCTCTTGGTTGGCATTGCATATCAATAGATCAACATGGTCAACCATCAAGTTATGGATCAAATAAAGAAGAAGATTTCACTTTAGAAAATTTTGCTCAAGATGTTATTGATATTGCAAATTCTTTGTCTGAACCTGTTCATTTAGTTGGACATTCATTTGGTGGACTTGTTGCCCAATATGGGGCCAGTAAATCTCCTCAGTCCTTTGCCTCAATTACTTTGATGTGTAGTGGAACTGGTCCCTTACCTAAGGAAAATTGGGGAGGACTTCCAGCTTTAGTGGAAGCGGTTGAAAAAGGTAGAAGTTTAGCTTTTATTTGGTTTGTTAAAACATTTGTTTTAACAATTTTACGTAAGCAAAGTTTTTCTAAACCTGTTAGAAAATGGCGCAAACAGCGTTGGCTAAATACCAATCCTTTGTCACTTAAGGTTATGTCTGAGTTATTAATGAATGTTGAAAATGTGACACCCAAACTTAAGCAAACCTTAGAAAATTACAAAATTCCTATTTTGGTGTTACGTGGTGAAAATGATGATGCTTGGCCAAGAAGCGAACAACAAGCAATGGCCGAAATGCTTGAGGCTAATTTTGTTGAGATTATTGGGGCAGCACATTCTCCAGCACGAGAGCTTCCAGACAAAACCGCAATTGAATTAGATACGTTTTTAAAATCTATTTAGTTTTATACCCAGTAACAACATAAAACATTCCCACCATTAATAGGGCAATTGCAGGTAAAGTTTGCCAAGGTGGAATTTGTCCAATTGCGATAGCAGCAATAATTGTTGAACCAGGCATTTCAAAAAGAATTCCCATACTCACAACTGTTGCAGATAGCGATCTCAAAGTAATGTTGAACAAAGTGTGACCCAGAATTTGAGCTAACAAAGTTAGTAAAAAAATATAGAACCAAGCTTGCCTACTAAATCCAGTTAAATTGATTCCCACACCAATGGCTAAAACAAGAAGCGCAAAAGCAGCAAATGCATATGCGATTACTGTGTATTGCGCTGTCGTTAACTTAGTTCGGGCACTTTGACCAACTGTTACATATAAAGCTGCAAAGATTGCACCTAATAGTGCTAAAAGATCTCCAATAACTGCTCTTCTATCTAAAGAAATATCAATACCTGTTAGTAGTAATGCACCTGATAGTGCCACAAATATTCCAAACCAAACTTTATTTGGAAAACGCTCTCCCCTAATTCTGGCAATTAATGCAGCCCAAGCAGGTTGTGTCGCGACCATTGCCGTGGAAGCTGCCACAGTTGTAAATCTAAGACTTGGGATCCAAACAGCAAAATGTATTCCTAACAACAAACCAGCACTAGCTGATGTAAAAAAAGTTTTTCTATTTATATTTTTCAAACCATCTTTAAATGCAAAGGGTGCAGTTGCAACAGATCCCAGAAAACAACGCCAAAAAGCTATGGCGATGGCAGGTGCTGCTGTCACAGTAATTAATGGTCCAGATGTTGATATTGCCAATATCGCTATAGCCAAAATTATGAAATCTATGGAAAATTTGCTATTTGCTGTCGTAGGTTTCATATGAGTTGTTAGTCAATCACGTCCCGGCAGTAACATTTCCATGTGTCTGACCGTATATTCATCTCGCGCCTCACTGGCACAGCTGTATTCGATCCACAGGGTGATCAGCTGGGCAAAGTGCGTGACACTGTTGTCCATTTACGACACAGTAATAATCCGCCAAGAATAATTGGTTTATTAGTTGAAGTTCCACAACGCCGTCTTGTTTTTTTACCAATGTCAAGAGTTACAGATTTTGATGCAAGACAAATTATTTCCACTGGTGTTGTGAATATGCGCCGTTTTGAGCAAAGAGAATCAGAATCAAGAGTTGTGGGTGAACTACTTGATCGTAAAATGAAAATGAAA
The DNA here is from genome assembly GCA_005789325.1 of Actinomycetota bacterium. Lineage (GTDB taxonomy): Bacteria > Actinomycetota > Actinomycetes > S36-B12 > UBA5976 > ATZT02. The sequence continues at coordinate 2,882 of SXYE01000016.1, read as the reverse complement.
CACACCGGTGAAGAAGTGACTTTGCTTGATATTGCAATGGAGCAATCAAGACCAGGTGCTGATTGGCACATTACAAAACTTTATTTAAGACGTGCCGGTTCAAGATTTACCAAACGTGGCGAAAAATTTTTTGCTGATTGGAGTGAAGTTGATGGTTTAACTTTACAAGTTCAAGGAAAACCGTTTGATAATTTACTTACATCACTAAATGATATGAGAGCACCAGATATTGCTACATATTTAGCAGATTTAGAAATTGATAAACAAGTAGAAGTTATCTCAAAACTCGATGATGAAAGACTTGCAGATGTTTTGGAAGAAATGAGTGAAGAAACTCGCGTTGCAATTGTAGGAAAACTTGAAATTGAACGTGCTGCTGATGTTATTGAAGAAATGGCACCTGATGATGCAGCAGATTTGCTAAAAGAATTACCTCCACAAAAAGCTGAAGAATATTTAGAATTAATGGAACCAGAAGAAGCAGATGATCTTCGCCGACTTTTAACTTATGGTGATTACACAGCAGGTGGAATGATGACAACTGAACCAGTTGTGTTAACTCCCGATGCAACAGTTGCTGAAGCATTAGCAAGTATTCGAAATCCTGAATTACCTCCTTCTTTGGCGAGTCAGGTTTATGTTGTAAGACCTCCACTTGATACACCTACTGGAAAATATTTAGGTGTTGCACACATGCAAAGACTTTTAAGAGAATCTCCAGGAACTTTGGTTTCAAGTGTGATTGATTCTGAACTCAAACCAGTTGGTCCTAACACATCTTTGGCATTAGTTACTAAATACTTTGCAACTTACAATCTTGTGGCTTTACCCGTTGTCGATGTTGAGAACAGATTGCTAGGAGCAGTAACTGTTGACGACGTTATTGATCACATGCTTCCTGATGATTGGCGCGATCAAGATGAAGTTGAGGTCAGATCATGAAAAAGATTAGAAGCTCACGTCTAGATCAACCTAGAAGCAGCGGTTTGCAGTTTAAGAATCCTTATGACTCTGAAAGATTTGGTTTAGTAAGTGAAAGAGTTGCGCGACAAATTGGTTCATGGCGCTTCATTGCTCTAATGACTATTTTTGTGACCAGCTGGGTTTTATGGAACACACTTGGACCAATCGAATTTAGATTTGATCCATGGCCATTCTTAGCTCTTACTTTGATGCTTTCATTGCAAGCTTCTTACGCTGCTCCCCTGATTCTTCTTGCCCAAAATCGTCAGACTGACCGTGATCGTGTGCAAAGTGCTCAAGACAGAAATCAAGCTAATCGCTTATTAGCAGATACTGAATTTCTGGCTCGCGAGTTAGCAGATTTGCGCATAGCGTTAAATGATGTTGCTACCCGTGATTACATCAAAAGTGAATTGAGAGATCTTCTTGAAGAACTGCAATTTAACCAAGACAAAAAAGATTAACTAATTGTGTCTTTAACTAAAGATGCTGTTATGACTGCACTTTCCACAGTGCAGGACCCAGAAATTAGACGCCCCATCACAGAAATTGGGATGGTCAAAAATGTTGAAGTCTTGAATCAAGATGTGCTAGTTGAAATCTACTTAACTGTATCTGGATGCCCCTTAAAAGATGAAATTGTCAAAAGAGTTACCAATGCTGTTATAGAAATTGATGCTTCTGCCAAAACAAAAGTTGTACTTGATGTTATGAATGATGATCAACGAAAAAAACTAAGGGAACAATTACGTGGCCCAATTAAAGAAAATCCCTTTGCTCTTGATAAAAATCTAACTCGCATTTATGCCATTGCCTCAGGCAAAGGTGGTGTGGGAAAGTCCTCTCTAACAGCAAATCTAGGAATTGCTTTTGCTGAACTGGGTTTATCGGTAGGAATTCTTGATGCAGATATTTATGGTCATTCCATTCCAAGAATTATGGGTGTGACAATTCCTCCAACTGTTGTTGAAGGAATGATCATGCCTCAAATGGCCCACGGTGTGCGCGTAATTTCTATGTTGTCATTTAAACCTGGTGGAGTTACTCAACCAATTGCCTTTCGTGGACCGATGCTTCATAAAGCCGTGGAGCAATTCATGACAGATGTTTGGTGGGGAGATTTAGATGTATTACTACTTGATTTACCCCCAGGTACTGGAGATGTTGCAATAAGTGTCGCCCAACTTGTACCTAAATCTGAAATTGTTGTTGTCACAACACCTCAAATTAGTGCCGCAGAAGTAGCAGTAAGGGCAGGAACTTTAGCTAAACAAACTCATCAAAAAGTTATAGGTGTAATTGAAAATATGAGTGGTGTTATTTGTTCATCATGTGGTGAAACTATGGATCTTTTTGGATCCGGTGGTGGAGAAACAGTTGCTAAAGCAATAAGTGATGAATTAGGAACTCAAGTTAATGTTTTAGCAAAAGTGCCTTTTGATGTAAGACTTAGAGAAGGTGGCGATGCTGGGCTTCCTTTAGTTATTTCAAATCCTGAATCACCAGCTGCTATAGAAATAATCAATATGGCAAAAGCATTAATGAAAAATCCCAAAGGCCTAGTAGGCAAAAATCTAGGACTCTTAACTAACTAGCCTTCTTCTCTGCTTCCTAACACGACTGAAACTTCACGTTCCTTTCCAGATTCATTTTTCACCGTCAAAACAATGGTGTCTCCTGGATTATTTCGTCTGATCGCAACAATTAACTCAGTTGAATCTTCAACTAATTCTCCATTGATTTTAGTAACAATGTCTCCAACTCTTATATCGGTTGATGCAGCTGGGCCATCACTGACAACTTCAGCAATTCTTGCTCCAACTCCTCGGAAAGTAGAATCAATACTTATTCCGGCAATTGGGGTACTTGATTTACCTGTGTTGATAATTTCAGTGACAATTCTTTGAGTTTGATTAATT
>SXYE01000088.1 GCA_005789325.1 Actinomycetota bacterium | reverse complement strand
GTTAAGAAATGCTGGCGAAATTCTAGAAACTCTTCTATCTACTCCTTCATACCGAATTCTTGTCTCTTTACGCGACAACGTGCAAGAAGTAATGCTTGGCTACTCCGATTCAAACAAGGATGCAGGCATAACCACCAGCCAATGGGAAATCCAACTAGCTCAAAGAAAACTTCGTGACGTTGCCGTTAAACATGGTGTTCGTTTGAGAATTTTCCATGGTCGCGGTGGAACTGTTGGCCGTGGTGGTGGACCAACCCATGATGCAATCTTGGCCATGCCTTGGGGTGTTGTCGTTGGTGAGATGAAATTAACTGAACAAGGTGAAGTAATTAGTGACAAATATTTACTACCTCAACTTGCGAGAGAAAACCTTGAATTATTAGTTGCAGCCACTTTGGAAGCAACTTTGCTTCATGCTGCAGCACGAGTGAATCAAACTGATCTTAATAAATGGGATGAAGTGATGAATAAGGTAAGTCTTTCAGCGCAAGAAAAATACAACTCTTTAACTAAAGACCCAGATTTAGCAACTTATTTTGCCTTATCAACACCTGTTGAACAACTAGCAGATTTACACCTTGGATCTCGTCCTGCAAAGAGACAAGCAAATGCAGGTATTGAATCTTTACGCGCAATTCCATGGGTATTTGGTTGGACACAATCTAGACAAATTATTCCAGGTTGGTTTGGTGTTGGTTCAGGAATTAAAGCCGCTAGAGATGCAGGCCATGATGAAACACTTCGTCATATGGCAAAAAATTGGGCTTTCTTCAAAAACTTCATCAGTAACGTTGAAATGACTGTGGCAAAAGCAGATATGAAAATTGCTCAACATTACGTTACAGAATTAGTACCACCTGAATTTCATCATATGTTTGAAAAAGTAAAGGCCGAATATGAAGAAACTAAAAACCAGATTCTGTGGTTAACTGGTGAAAAAGAAATACTTGATAACCAAATATCCCTTAAAAAGACTTTGCAAATTAGAGATACCTACTTATTGCCATTGCAATACCTACAAGTCTCATTACTTAAAAAAGTAAGAGAGCTTAATCAAAACCCAGAAAATACTGATCCATTATTAAGACGCACTCTCTTATTGACAATTAATGGCATTGCCACAGGTTTAAGAAATACCGGCTGAGAATTAAATAACCACCACATTTGTGGCACTTGGTCCACGAGGATCAGTCTTCATATCAATTTCAAATTCAACTTTTTGTCCCTCTTCTAGAGTTCGTAAACCCTTAGAGGTGATTGAGTTTTCTCTAACAAAGATTTCTGAACCGTCTTTGGCTTTAATAAACCCATAGCCTTTTTCGGTGTTAAACCATAAAACATTTCCAGTTGGCATAATTTAGGCCAAGAAATTTACTTTAAAGTTGAATGCCAAGTTTTCGTGCAGAACGATTGCGAGCACGAGTCGAGCGCATTCTTTGTAATCTTTTAATCAACATAGGATCAAAACTTAAAGCAGCTGGGTGATCAACTAGTGCGTTTAATACTTGGTAGTACCTAGTTGCACTCATACCAAAAAGTTCTCTAATTGCTTGTTCTTTAGCACCAGAGTATTTCCACCATTGGCGTTCAAATTCTAAGATTTCTTTGTCACGATCACTTAGTGAAAAATCACCATTGCCGGGGGAAACTGAGACGGCATCCATTATTTAAGTTTTCTCCTAAAAGCTTTTTTGTCTCTATTTTTGAGCGCTCCCCTATCGTATGTAATAGTGAAGTAAAAAGTATGCGATTACGCGTTTGGTCGTGTCGTCTCAATCACACCAACCACATTTTTCGTTATTGACGTTAATTGTGTGACTCAAGTGGGTTTAGTCATGACATAATTGGTTTTTCTATGACAACATCTCCACCATTAAAAACTTGGCTTCCATCTTGGATTTTCTTAACCATTGTGTGGGGAATGTCGTTTTATTTTATAAAAATATCTGGAAGTGACCTCTCACCTTTACAAATTGCTTTTGGCAGAGTTGCACTTGGGGCCTTAACGGTTCTGATTATTTTATTGATCATTAAACAGAAACTTCCTAATACAAAAAAAGCATGGGTCAGAGCAAACATCGCAGGCTTCTTGCAACACACAGCTCCATTTGCATTAATTGCCTATGGTGAAACTCAAATAACTTCAGTTTTGGCAGGCATCGCCAATGCTGCTACCCCGTTATGGACAGCACTTTTTTCAATGGCATTTATTCCTAAAGACAGAATTAGTCGAAATGAATATTTAGGTGTTTTAACTGGTTTTGTGGGAGTTCTAGTTTTAATTGGAATTTGGGAAGGAAATGGTGGCGAAAATGATTTGCTTGGAATTTTGGCAGTCGTGGTAGCAACTGCCTGTTATGGAGGAGTTGTTATCTACACCCGTGCCAAAGTTACCGAACTTGGATTTAGTCCCTCATCTTTCATTGGTGCGCAATTAAGTGCTTCAGCTATTCAGTTACTAATTTTATGTTTGATTTTCACATCTGTTCCTACTCAAATAAGTTCGTCAACCTGGGGAGCAATACTTTTTCTTGGAATATTCTCAACAGGTTTAGCTTTCCCTCTGGTTTATAAAATTATTCGCGATGTAAGTAGTTTGGCTGCAGCAACTATTACTTATGCAACACCAATAGTTTCTACAATTGCTGGAGTTATTTTCCTGAGTGAAGGATTGCATTGGTATCAACCAATAGGTGCAGCATTAATTTTAGTTGGAGTAGGACTTGTGCAAGGAATTAGATTAAATTGGTTATGGAGCCGACGAGGGGACTTGAACCCCTAACCGCCCGATTACAAGTCGGGTGCGCTACCAGTTGCGCCACGTCGGCAGGTTTTTATTTAAATCTTTTGACTAATTGAGTTTACGCGACCTCGTAATTGAATACAGTGCCACACCTGTTGCTACGGCTGCGTTCAAAGATTCAATTTTGGAACTCATCGGAATTTGAACTCTCAGATCGCAAGTCTGGGCAACAAGTCGGGAAACTCCCCGACCTTCAGCACCAATTACAAGTAACAGTGGTCGATTAGCTAAATCTGGATCTACTTGATCAAGATTTAAATCACCATCACCATCTAATGCAATAGCAAAGAACCCTCGTTCTTGAAGTTCAGTAATAGTTCTTGTGATATTTACAACCTGACAAACAGGAACATGAGAAAGTGCACCTGCTGCTGTTTTCCAAACCGCGCCAGTTACCCCAGCACTTCTTCTTTCTGTAACTACAACCGCATTGGCGTAAAAACCTGCCGCAGATCTAATTACTGCACCTAAGTTTCGTGGATCTGTGACCCCATCAAGAATCACCACTAGCGGAGTGGTTTTAACGTGAGCTAAAACTTCTTTAATGTTTTGATATTTATAAGGAGCAACAGCTAAAGCAACTCCTTGATGGTTTGTGTTATTTGTTAAACGGTCTAATTCTCTTCTTTCAACTTCCATAACAGGT
>SXYE01000087.1 GCA_005789325.1 Actinomycetota bacterium | reverse complement strand
GTTCCAGATTTGACAGTAATTTGCTCTGCAGCATCAAGAGTCTTAAATTCAAAAGTAGTTCCAAGTGCAGCTGCACTCATTGGAATTGTCACGATACTTTGTAAATCATCACCAACTCTATGTAATGATTTATGTTGCTTAACAACTATTTCTAAATACAAATCTCCAGCATCTCCGCCACCTGGACCAACTTCACCCCTGCCGACTAATTGAACTCTTGTTCCTGTATCAACTCCTGCAGGAATTTGTGCATTCAAAGTGGCACGGGTTCTAACTCTTCCTTCACCTGCACATTCTGAACATGGACTGGGTAATACAGTTCCAAAACCTGAACATTGTGGACATGGACGACTAGACACAACTTGTCCAAGTAATGATCTTTGAACCGCTTGCACATCTCCTCTACCCCTACACATTGAACAAACTGTGGGTGTAGTTCCTGGCGCGCAACATGATCCATTACAGACGTTGCAAACAACTGCAGTTTCAACAGTTAGATCCTTATTCAACCCGGTGAATGCATCCATTAAGTCAATTTCTAATCTGATTAACGCATCTTGACCACGCCTTGTTCTGGAACGAGGTCCTCTTTGTTGTGTTGAGCCAAAAAACGCGTCAACAAAATCGCCTAATCCACCAAATCCAAAGCCTCCAGCAGAAGGTCCATTGCCAGAAAAACCTAAATCATACATTCTTCTTTTCTGATCATCACTTAAAGTTTCATATGCTGCAGTTACTTCTTTAAATCTTTCTGCAGCTACTGGATCTGGATTTAAATCAGGATGTAATTCTCGCGCAAGTTTTCGATACGCTTTTTTAATTTCTTCAGAAGTTGCTTCACTATCGACTCCTAGAACATCATAAAAATCGTTTGCCATTAATGATTTCCTAAAATTCGTCCCAGATATCTAGCAACTGCACCTACCGCAGCCATAGTTCCTGGATAATCCATTCTTGTTGGTCCAACAATTCCTAACTTTGACAATGAGTCACCACTTGAATAACCCGTTGCAACAATTGATGCAGAGTGCAAATTTGAGGCTTTATTTTCATGCCCAATTCTTACAAAAATATCATCTGAACTTGACATTTCACCTAGAAGTTTTAATACCACAACATTTTCTTCAATCTCATCCAAAACAGGTAACAGATTTTTACTAAAATCTGGATCAAGTCTTGCAAGATTTCCTGCTCCACCAACCATTACTTTTTGATCTCCAGACTCCATTGCCAAGTTATTTACTTTCTCAACAATGACTTCCACAGATTTGACTTCTACAGGATTTGCAGTCTTGGAGAAGTTAGAAATCAATGTAGAAACATCTGAGAATTTCTTATCAGTAATAGTCGACTTTAGTTTTAATCTCAATGCGTCGAGTGAATCCAAACTTAAAGGTTTTGGTAGTTCAACCGTTGCTTGCTCTAGTCTTCCTGAGTTTGCAACTAAAACAATCATAATTCTTGAGTCTGTTACAGCAATTAAATCAATATGTTTAACCACAGAATTTGAGAGTATTGGATATTGAATTACTGAGACTTGACCTGTTAATTGGGCCAAGAGTTTTACAGTTTTTTGCATAACGTCATCTAAGTCAACTGCACCTTGAAGAACTTGAGTAATAGCTTTACTTTCTGCTGTTGATAGAGCTCGAACTTCATTTAAGCGATTAACGAATGTTCTATAACCTTTATCAGTTGGAATTCTTCCGGCACTTGTATGAGGTTGAACTATGTAACCTTCATCTTCTAATACAGCCATTTCGTTTCTCACAGTTGCTGGAGAAACTTTCAGACGGTGTCTTTCGACAATACTTTTCGAGCCGATAGGTTCTTGGGTAGCAACATAGTCTTCAATAATTGCCCTTAAAACAGCGAACTTACGCTCATCCATTGTCTGCAATCACCATTTCATTTCTTTAGCACTCAAATACCCTAAGTGCTAGATTACTTGCTCATTAAAGAAACGGCGAACTCAACTCATAATTTCTGCTGAAAATACATCTAGATTCACCAAGAACCTAAGCGCTTAATTGTCTAAAAACCTCATCAGCAAGTAATCGACCCTTGAGGGTAAGAACGATCTTGTTTGCATCCAAAGTTGCTAATTGGTTTGCAATTAAGTTTTCTATCCTGTTTTCATCTAATTCATGATTTCCTAAACCAGTTCTTAATCTACTCAACAGCATTATTTGTTCACTTTTTATTTGATCTTCTGATAAGACTTCTCTTGCCAGTGCTGGACTGTTTTGTTTTTCTAAAAGTTCTCGCCACACTTTAGGCAATTTATGGTTCCACCATCGAACTCCATTGACGTGAGAATGAGCTCCTGGACCAATTCCCCACCAATTATTCCCCAACCAATAATTAAGATTGTGTTTACATTCTTTATCTCTTTTTGCCCAGTTAGATATTTCATACCAAGAATAATTGTTTTTGTTAAGCATTTCGTCAGCTAATTGGTATTTATCAGCCACCTCATCATCATTTACTTGACTAATTTCGCCTCTGTTTAATTGGGCACCCATCTTGGTTCCAGGTTCAATCACCAGAGAGTATGCAGAAATGTGAGGTGGATTTAGTGCAATAGCATCTTTCAAACTATTTTCCCAGTCGCTCAAACTTTCTCCAGGAGTTCCATAAATTAAGTCAAGACTGAAATTATCGAATCCGCTTTTCTTTAATATGTCTACAGAATGGGAAACATTATCTGGATTATGTGTTCGATCTAATTTCTTTAACACTTCCTTTGTTGAACTTTGCATCCCAATTGAGACCCTATTGATACCAGAATTTAGCCATCGTTGAGATTTTTCTTCAGTAATCGAGTCAGGATTTGCTTCTATTGTTATTTCAAGCCCAGGTTTTAATTTAAAATTACTTTTTACACTTTGAATGAAATTATCAACAGTATTTGAATCTAACAAGGATGGTGTTCCCCCACCGAAGAAAATAGTATCTATAGTTAATTCTTCTTTGAGCACTCTTCTGGCCAGTTCTATTTCTTTTACTGCTGAATTAAGCCAGCTTTCAATTTGATCTTCGCGATCTAATTCAGAAGGTGTGTAGGTATTGAAGTCACAGTACCCGCATCTTTTTGAGCAATATGGCACGTGAACATACAAAGAAAATGGTTTGTTTACTAGATCAAATAAGTTCGTTAGATTTCCATCAAGGGGTGCTGGACTTCCCTCAGGTAGTGCAGCCATTTATTCCCTAATCTTAAATATTGCGTATGGACACCATGATACTTACTAATAAGTATGAAGTGCTTTTTAACTCTTATGTTGTGTTTTTGAAACTATCATCACTTATTCAAGGCTTAACTTTGATTATTTCTTATCTTTTGAAGCAGGGTCAGTGTTTGTTTGCAAAGCAGCAACGAACGCTTCTTGAGGGACTTCGACTCGTCCCACCATTTTCATTCTCTTCTTTCCCTCTTTTTGTTTTTCTAGTAATTTACGCTTACGGCTAATATCACCTCCATAGCATTTTGCTAAAACGTCTTTTCTTATTGCTCTAATTGATTCTCTTGCAATAATTCGTGCTCCAATTGCTGCTTGAATTGGAACTTCAAATTGCTGTCTTGGAATTAACTCTTTCAATCTTCCTGTCATTTCAACACCATAGGCGTAAGCTTTATCTTTGTGAACGATGGATGAAAATGCATCCACAGGATCTCCATGAAGCAAAATATCAACTTTTACAAGATCTGCTACTTGTTCTCCTGATGGTTCATAATCAAAAGAGGCATAACCTCTTGTTTTAGATTTTAATTGATCAAAAAAATCAAAAACAATTTCTGCAAGTGGCAATGTGTATCGAAGTTCAACTCGATCTTCAGATAAATAGTCCATGTTGTGCATTTGCCCTCTTCGTTCCTGAGCAAGTTCCATAACCGGCCCGATGTAGTCACTTGGAGTAAGAATTGTTGCTTTCACGATTGGTTCATAAATTTCAGAAACTTTTCCACTTGGAAATTCACTTGGATTTGTGATATCTATTTCTTGACCATCCTCCATGAGGATTCGATATCCCACACTTGGAGCAGTTGAAATCAAACTTAAATTAAATTCTCTATCTAATCTTTCTCTAACAATTTCAAGGTGAAGAAGTCCTAAGAATCCACATCTATAACCAAAACCTAACGCCACAGATGATTCCGGTTCATAAACAAGGGCTGCATCATTTAGCTGCAACTTGTCCAGCGCATCTCTTAAAAGTGGGTAATCACTTCCATCAATTGGAAAAAGTCCAGCAAAAACCATTGGCTTTGGATCTTTGAAACCTGCTAAAGCTTTTGTAGCGGGCTTTATTGCGTCTGTAATTGTGTCACCGACACGAGATTGTCTAACATCTTTAACACCAGTAATTAAATATCCAACTTCTCCAACGCCTAAGCCTTTAGTGGATTTAGGTTCCGGAGAAATAACACCTATGTCTAATAGTTCATGGGTTGCCCCAGATGACATCATTTTGATTTTTTCTCTGGGCGTTAATTTGCCATCAATAACTCTTACGTAGGTAACAACACCTCTGTATGTGTCATATACGGAATCAAAAATCATTGCCCGAGCAGGCGCATCTGCTACACCAATTGGCGCAGGAACCTCCACAACTACTAGGTCCAAAAGTTCTCTAACGCCTTGTCCAGTCTTTGCACTTACTCTGAGAACATCACTTGGTTTACAACCAACAATCTTTGCAAGTTCAGCTGCATATTTATCAGGTTGAGCAGCCGGTAAATCAATTTTGTTCAACACAGGGATAATTGTCATATCGTTTTCAAGAGCAAGATAAAGATTAGCTAAAGTTTGGGCTTCAATTCCTTGTGCTGCGTCAACTAAAAGAATTGTTCCTTCGCAAGCTTCAAGTGAGCGACTAACTTCATACGTGAAATCAACATGGCCGGGAGTATCAATTAAATTAAGAATGTAATTCTTTTTGTCTAAACCAACCCAGGGCAATCGCACTGCTTGGGATTTGATTGTGATGCCACGTTCACGCTCAATATCCATTCGATCCAAATATTGTGCGCGCATATTTCGTTCTTCAACCACGCCTGTGATTTGTAACATTCGATCAGCCAAAGTAGATTTACCATGATCAATGTGAGCAATAATGCAAAAATTTCTTATTAGTTCAGGCGGAGTTGTACCAGCGGGATTTATCTCAGTGGTCACGATGAGTCTCTAGTGGTCTTTCCTCTTATAAATGGAGTGTGCGTAAGGGTGGTTATCCTGGGCACTACAGTCCCACGCTACCCTTGAGAGCCTGTGGTACAAAAAGTGCCTCACGCAAAATCTCAACAAAGAAATGGGCAATTACAAGTGGCAAATATTAAGTCGCAAATTAAGCGCATCGGACAAAACAATGCTGCACGTGACCGTAACAAAGGCGTGCGCTCATCAATTAAAACTGCAATTCGCCATTTCAATGAAGCCTTAGAAAAAGGCGACGCAAATGCTGCCAAATTAGCTCGTGAAGTTGGTAAAAAACTTGATAAGGCCGCTGCTAAAGGTGTGCTTCACAAAAATCAAGCAGCAAATCGCAAATCAGCCATTGACAAAAGATTAGCTAAAAAGAAAAAATAACTTACTTGGCGTAAGAGCCAATTTTTTGAATAGTTGTTTCTAGCAAGAATCTCTTTTGATTATTATCTAAATAAACTCCATCTAAGCCTGCTCTGACGTAAGCATCGACTTTTGCTAAATCCACAACAGCGTTAGCCAGAGAAGTTGGAGTCCAATTTTTTAGTTGAGGTCTAATTTTTTCAACCTGCTTTGGACTAATTCCTAGTTCTTGTACGACTTGATAGTTACTGGCTGAGCTGGGAAGCCCAGCAAATTTGACTAATCTTCGCAACGAGCTTGCCAATACCGATACAACAAATACAAATGAATTACTGTCTTGTTCTAATAAATCGTTTAGGCTTTTTAGCGCAGCTTTAGTATCCGCGTTCCACAAAGAATCAGAAATATCAAAGACTTTTACTGCGGCATTTCCCTGATAATACTTTTTAACTGCTTCAAGTGTGATTTTATCCTCGATTACATCAAAACAAAGTTGACTAATTGCACTTGAGAGCTCATCGAGTTCTTCTCCAATTGCATCTCTAAGTGCTACTAAGGCATCTTCATCGATTGCTTTTTTATGAGACTTGAATTCAGATCTCATGAAGGCGAGATATTCTTCAGGATAGGTTACTGTCTCACACTTAATTTCTGATACTTTTTGTTTTTGAAGTGCTTTAACTATTCCAGTTCCACCAGAGCCTCCCCGATGGATAACCACTAAGTAATTATCTTCTGAAACATGTGCTTCTGCGTTTCTTAAGAATTCAACAAGTTTTTCATTCAAGCTATCTTCAGCAACATTTATATTATCGACAACCACTAGATATGAGTTTCCAAATAGATTGGGCGACATCGCATCGATGAATTGGGTGTGAGCATCTTCATTTTTTGCATCTATTTCTTGCTTACTAATATCTTTTATATTTGACTTTAATGATTTCCATACTTTTTCCAAAGCTCGATCAACTAGTAGATCTGAAGAACCTGTAATCAGGGTTATTTTTGGAAGATTTGTCATTTGGGATCAAAACTAAGACTACTCTTTTGTGCTGACTTGTATTGAATCATGTGGACTTATTTCAATCGCAATTGAACCAACTTCATCAGTACTTAACACCTGCATACCTGAATCACGGAATAAATCTATCGCTGAATTTGCAGGATGCCCATAATTGTTTTCCTCCCCCACGCTGATCAAAGCAAGTCTCGCTTTTGTCCATTGCGCAAACTTTGAATCCTGAAACCTTGAACCATGATGAGGAATCTTGACCACATCAACTTGTGGAATTTTCCACAAGTTCCTAATGGCTTCTTGGGCAGGTGGTTCAATATCCCCGGTTAACAAGAATGAGGCATTTTTAATTGTTACTAAGTTTACAATGCTGGAGTTGTTAGGAATTGAACCAATTTCTATTTTGTTAGCAGTTGGCCAAAGACATTGGATTACCATCTCTCCTAAATTAATTGAATCACCTGCTTTCATATGAGTTGTTTTGAACTCTTGCAATATCTCGCGAACTCTTTTTACTTCATATATAGGATCTTCTACCCAAGTTACATAGATTTTCTTTATTTCATGTCGATTCCTAACAATTTCTAATCCTTGTACATGATCGGCATGAAAATGAGTCAGAATTAAAGCGTCAATCGATTTAACATCTAAACTCTTCAAGCAATCATTCATAATTTTCCCATTAGGACCAACATCTACCACTAAAACTTTTCCGGTTGCATCTTTTATGACTAAGCCGTCTCCCTGTCCAACATCACACATCACAAACTGCCAATCCCTCATGGGCCAAGACCTGGAGTAATTATTTTTCATCAGAAAAAGAATGAGAAAACCGACGCAAATTAAAAACCCAAGAATTTTAAGATTAATTAACTTGAACTTCATAATTAAAAACAAAGAAAGCCAAATAAGCCCCGTCGTGAGAGATACGACTAAAAAACCCACCAGTCCTTTGGGGACTTGGATGATGCTTGAGTCAAATGAAGAAAATTGATTTGCCACGAAGCCAATCCAGTTTGCAAAATATGCGGCGAGATGACCCAAGAACAATCCGAGAGGGAAAAATACGTTTGAAAAAAGTAAGGTCAGGTAACCTAAGATCGTTACAAATGGAATTACTGGTGCAACTAACATATTTGCGGGAATAGACCAAAGTGTTATCTGTCCACTAAAACCTGCGATTAGTCCTGCTGTCGAAATTTGCGCTGAGAGTGCTACAGCAATTAGAACAGCTAGTGCTTCCGGTATTTTTGGAATGACTCTTGAGATTTGGTCAGCAAAAGGTCTTGTGAACAAGAGTAGGCCTGCGGTAGCAAAAACGGAAAGACTAAATCCCCAGGAAGTTGACAAATTAGGATCAATTAATAACGTCAAACAAATTGTAATTGCCAATGCAGATAAACCATGTTTTCTCGTTCCCTTAAATAATCCAAGTAGTGCAACTGCTCCCATAAAGGATGCGCGAACAACACTTGGTTCAGTTCTTACAAGAAGTGCAAAAAGAACTAACGACACTAATCCGATGAGTATTTGTCTTTTAAGATCAAAATTAAATTTTTGGCAGAGCCAAATTATTACTAACAGCAATATTGCTATGTTGCCACCACTCACGGCTGTCAAGTGGGTAAGTCCACTATTTCTCATATCTTGATTTAATGATTCAGTTTGATTTCTCGTATCCCCCAGAATTAACCCAGGAAGCAGCTCAACTGCATCACCTTTAGTTTTGCTTGTTACCAATAAGAATTTTGCTCGAATGGAATTAAGACTTTTATCCAACAAATTTGGAGATTTAACAATCTGAACCTTATCAACTTTTATTGAATAGGTTATGTTTTGAAAATTATATTCTTTTAAATAACCTTGGGCTTTGAGTTTTGTACCAAAACCAATGTTTGGGTTAATCTGGTTAAAATCTAGTTTAATTTTTGATTTGTATTCGAATCCCTTATTTTCCTTAAGTCCAGTTTCTTCAATTCTAAAAGTTTTACCTATTACTGAATAGGTATCTTCTTGTCTAAAAATGCCAATATTTTTACCTGAACTACTCTCAATGTCAGAAATTACTTTGGCATAGACAACAACTGGAATCCCAGGAGTTAGCTCAGATATTCGCACTTTTGACTCATGAGCGAAGGAACTTACAACTGCTACTAACGCAACTAATGCATAAAGGTAGTTAATTTTCTTGTAAAAACTAATTAAAGTTATTAAGAAAACTATGGCTAACGATATTAATTTTAGATCTGAGATTGCTAAAACCGAATTAATCCAGATTATTAGTGCGAAAGGAATAAATCTAGCGTCAATGTCTAAACGCAAGATTTCGCACTTATAGTTGCATATTTTGATTTACCTATTCCATCAACATCACCTAACTGCTCAACTGATTTAAATCCACCATTTGATTCTTTCCAATCCAAAATCCTTTTGGCTAGAACCGGGCCAACCCCAGGAAGAGAATCAAGTTCGCCTAGAGATGCCGAATTTAAATTTACACAGTTACTGTTATTGCTCGAACTACTTTTTGATTTGTTTACTTTATTGTTCTGAGAACTACTAAAATCAACTTGTTCACCATCAGCTAGAACTCTAGCAAGATTGTTTTCTCCGATTTTTCCATTTTTAGCAAGACCCCCTGCTTTAGCTAGCGCATCAACTACACGGGATCCATTCGGTAATTTGTAAACACCACTCTTTAAGACATCTCCGGAGACATAAACAACAACTTCTGAAATAGCGATGTCATTTTTATTTTCTTCAACGACGCTTTCGACAGATTCATTAGCAGGAATTGTTAATAATGACTCATCGTCTGAGACCACTCTTGCATTCAACCAGTAAAGAATCGAGAGTAAAACCGAACAAGTCAGGATGAGCAAAATTGACTTGGCGTTTCTTTGAGTTATCTCAAAGCGCCAATTTGTTTTAACTTCAACCTGATCTGTCTTATTCGAGGCTTTAAGGCTTTTCTTAGCAATTCTGATTATCTGGTCAGATAAATCTTTGTTATTTGTATTGGTCACTCACAAATTATTACTTTGTTATCAATTGAAAATACTTTTTTTAATTTATTTTGTGGAAAAACTCAACCTGTGGATTACTCAGGAACTATATTTACCAGTTTAGGAGCTCTGACGATCACCGTTCTTACGGCTTTACCGTCTAAGATTTTGACAACATTTGGAGATTGCAGCGCTAACTTCTCTAGTTCCTCGGCACTAATATCTGGCGAAACATCAAGTCTTGCTCTTAATTTTCCTGAGACTTGAACAACACAAACTACAGAATCTCTAACCAAAAGTTGTGGATCAACCTGTGGCCATCCCGCCTTAGAAACTAATTCTTTATGGCCCAATATTTCCCACATCTCTTCTGATGTGTACGGGGCAAAAAGTGATAACACAATCGTTATTGCTTCTACAGCTTCTCTTACTGCAGGGTCTTTTGGTCCACAACCTGAGTCAATTGCTTTTCTGGTTATGTTTACTAGTTCCATTGTTCTAGCAATCACAACATTAAATCTAAATGATTCGATCAATGTCGTTACTTCTTCTACAGTTCTATGTGTTGCTTGACGAAGGGTAATATCTCCTTTTGCGAAATCAGAATCAACATCTGATTCAACATCTTTAGCTAATCTCCAGGCTCTGGCAAGAAATTTCTTTGAACCTCCGGGAGAAACTTCTGCCCAATCGATGTCATCTTCAGGGGGGCCTGCAAAAACCATTGTTAGACGAACAGCGTCTACTCCAAATTCTGCAATCTGTTCTCCTAAATCAACCATGTTGCCTTTTGATTTACTCATGGCAGCACCGTCAAGAATTACTTGTCCTTGATTAAGAAGAGCTTTAAATGGCTCATTGAAATCTACTAATCCAAGGTCATTTAAAACTTTTGTAAAAAATCTTGAATACAAAAGATGTAAAATTGCATGCTCAACTCCACCAACATATTGTTCAACTGGAAGCCATCTTTTTAGAAGTTCGGGATCAAACGCTTTTGTGTTGTCGTGGGCTGATGGATATCTCAAGTAGTACCAGGATGAGTCGACAAAAGTATCCATAGTGTCGGTGTCTCTTTGTGCGGCATTGCCACACTTTGGACATTTTGTATTCACCCAATTAGTTGCTGCTGCAAGTGGAGAAGTTCCTTTAGGTGCAAGTTGATCTCCTGCTAATTCAGGAAGTTTGACAGGTAATTCTGATTCTGGAACTGGCACTTCGCCACATGATGGACAATGAATTATTGGAATTGGTGCGCCCCAATATCGCTGGCGCGAAATTAACCAGTCTCTTAATCTAAAATTAACAGCACCTTTTCCTTGTTTATTAGTTTCAAGAATTTCGTTCATTTTCTTAATGGCACTTGCTTTGTCTAACCCATTTAATGGACCTGAATTTATCAATTCGCCATCACCAGCTGTAGCAATTCCAGATTTACTTGGGTCCTCATCTTGTGTTTTAACTACCACTTGAATTGGTAGGTCGAATGCTTTAGCAAAATCTAAATCTCTTTGGTCATGAGCTGGGACGGCCATAATTGCGCCAGTGCCATAATCTGCCAAGACATAATCTGCAGCCCAAACAGGAATTTTCTGTTGGTTAGCAGGATTAATTGCATATCGACCAAGAAAAATTCCTGTCTTAGGACGATCTGTAGCAAGTCTTTCTATATCTGTTGATTTTCTAACTTGTTCAATATAGTTATTTAATTCAGTCTTTTTTTCATCTAAAACTAACTCTTGAGCAAGTTTTGAATCAGCAGCGACAACAAAAAATGTAGCGCCAAATAGAGTGTCGGGTCTGGTGGTGAAAACAGTAACTTTTTTATCTATTCCATCGATTACAAAATCAATGTAGGCACCCTCGGATTTACCAATCCAGTTTTTTTGCATAGTTAAAACACGTTCAGGCCATTTACCTTCGATTTGCTCCATGTCATCTAACAGTCTTTGGGCATAATCTGTAATTTTGAAATACCACTGTGTTAATTCGCGTTTGGTTACAACAGCGCTACATCTTTCGCATGCTCCTGCTACAACCTGTTCGTTAGCCAAAACAGTCTGACATGAAGGACACCAGTTAACATTACTTGCTTTTCTATAAGCTAATCCTTTGTTGTATAACTGTAAAAATAACCACTGTGTCCATTTGTAATATTCAGGATCTGAAGTGTGAAGACGATGATTCCAATCAAAAGAAATTGCATAGCGTTTGAAAGATTCGGCTTGGGTTTCTATATTTGCGTAAGTCCATTTTGCTGGATTTTCTCCACGTTTAATTGCAGCATTTTCAGCAGGTAATCC
>SXYE01000086.1 GCA_005789325.1 Actinomycetota bacterium | reverse complement strand
GGAAAAATCATTGCGCCTGAAATAGATGAAAAGAAAATAAATCCTGTTATTCGAGCATTACCTGGACTTATTTTTACCACCCAAGCAAATGCCATAGAAAAAACTGGCCCACAAGAAATACCTAACAAAAAAATGGCTAACCAATAAAGATCTGTTGCATACAGCAAAAAGAGCGCTGGAATTAAACATAGGACAGACAAAAGAGTAACTAACCCAAAATTAAGTTTGTCAATATATTTTAAAATAACTAACCTAATAGCTAATAGGGATATAAAGAACACAGATAGTCCCAAAGATGCTTTTGAGGTTGACCAACCTTGAGCAAGCAAATATGTGGGAATCCAGCCAGTGGCAGCTGATTCCAATCCAACGTAAGTAGAAATTCCTAAAAGTAGTAACGCAATTGAAAAATTATGATTTGATTTTTTATGTGATTCCTCAGGTTTATGAACAAGTTGGCCTTGAGTATTTGAGTAAAAAACTACAGCCACAATAACTGCTAAGACAACAAAAAGGCTCAAAACATATGCGTAATAACTTTTAAGTGTTACACCAAAAAGAGCTGGAATTAAAATAGAAGCTGTGGCAAAACCAATATTGTTTTTATTTGCTCTTCGAGAAGCTTCAATGCCACCAACATCAACTACTAATTGACTAATGCCTACTTGGGCAAAACCAAAACTCACACCAATTATTACCACTCCAACTAAAACAAAATTCCAAGTTGGAGCAAAAACTAAGAAACTCATACCTACTGCTACAAGTAAAGTGCCTATTGAACCAGCAATGGCTCCTCTTATCTTGTCAACAAAATAGGTTGCAATAAAAACACCAATGATTCCACTAAAACCTGTGAGAGCAAAAATGCGTCCACCGATTTCTAAATCAAGAGAATATTTTTCTATGTAATAAGGAACTAAAACACCATAACCTGAAACAAAGCCACCAATAACAGCAATTGTGGCAATGCCAGCACGAACACTATTTTGATTTAATTTTAATGAGGACATGAATACTTATTAAGTGGCGTCCTGATCGAATTTCTTTTGACTTTGCGGTTTTGTTTCGTCTTTGTCTTCAAAAACATTATTTGCTAATTTATTTGGATCAAAATTAGCTAAATTCTTCAAATCTAAATCTTTGATACCTGCTGATTCAACAATGTCGTCTTTAGCCTTAGTTGCCATGTCTCTGACATTTCGAAGAGTTTTAACACCTTGAGCAATATATTTAGGAAGTTTTTCTGGTCCCACAACTAATAAGCCAATGATGCCAATGACAAGTAATTCGAAGAATCCGATGTCTAACAAGTTGGGTTTTCCTTTTTAATCCAGAGGAGTTCTTGCTCTGCTCTAAAGATACTCTCATGGTGACTCGGCTTAGCCTTGTGTCTTGCTATTCACTAAAATTATCAAAGCACCTCACGAACTATCTCCAGGGAGACGCCAAACCAATGAGTGACAAGATCTCAGTCGCCGTTATTTTAGGTGGTCGAAGTGCTGAAAATTACCGTTCCTGCCAATCAGTAAAAGATGTTATTAATGCCTTGGAAGAAAAAGGTTATGTCGTATCTGCTTACGGAATGACTTTGGAAGCAAATTGGATTTCATTTGGTGATTTAAGTGCCTTGAAATCAGCTCTGAAAAAAGACATGTTTGAACTTACTGATGAAACAGCTAAAGAAATTGCTAAGACAGAAGAATCTTTACTTCCCCCAACATCATTGTTAGAAACACCAGTAGTTTTCTCAACACTAATGGGTGCTTGGGGTTCTGATGGAACTATGCAAGGAATGTTAGAAACCGAAATTGTTCGCTACGTTGGATCCGACACCTTGGGATCTGCTATTTCAAGTGATAAATCAACTGCAAAACTTTTAATGGAAGCTGTTGAAGTTCCAACTCCAAAACATATTGTTATCCCAGACAAAGCCTGGAGAAGAGATCCACTTTCAAATGTTGCTCGTGCCTCATCTTTAAAAGTGCCACTGATTTCTAAACCAGCTAGAGGTAGCAATGGTGTTGGTATTACTCATATAAGAGTGCCCAGAGATTTCAAAAAAGGTATTGATATTGCTCGAAATTTTGATAGTCGAGTTGTTGTTGAGAAATATCATCAACCAGCACAACTTCTTGAATGTAACATCATTGAAGATGAAAAAAAGAAACCAGTTTTGAGTGAAATTATTAAAACAAACTGGAATGAAAAGGACAAGGTATTTAACTTTATTTCTAGATCTAATAAAACTTCTCATTCCTTTGAAAAAGCAAAAGATTTAGATCCCGAAGTAGTAAAACTAATTCATGATTACGCAAAAAGAACATTTGAAGTTCTGAAACTATCTGGCTATGCCCAAATTGAATTTATGATTGATAAGGAAGGTGAGCTTCTAGTTGTTGAAGTCAATTGCCAACCATATTTTGGTAAAGATGGTTCTTTTGCACTTTCTTGGAAAGAAGCAGGAATTTCTTATCCTGATTTGATTGATCGCATTGTTAAAGAGGCATTAGATAGACCAGCGGGGCTTATTTGAATTTGACGCTGCCTCTGGATCTAGGAGTAGCAGGTTTTCTCATTGCTGCATTTGCAGTTTTTGTCATTGGATTAGCTAAGTCTTCAGTTCCAGCAGCTGCAACTATGCCAGTTGGGTTATTTGCTCTGGTAATTCCAGCCAAGTTATCAGTGGGTGCAATATTGCCGCTATTAATTTTAGGAGACATTATTGCCTTACTTGCTTTTAGAAAAGTTGGTCGCTGGGACATTGTTGTCAAAATACTTCCTTCTGTTTTTGTGGGCATGTTCATTGGTTACTTCTTACTTGCTTGGTCAACTTCAAGAGAAGTTGCTTATGTAATTGGTGCGATTTTAGTTTTCACAGCTATTTATGAAATTAGAAAGAGACTAAGAAACGAAAGGATGGATATTGAGCAGAATTCAAGTCAGAAACAAAGATCAAGATTAACCGCCCAACTTATGGGAGTTTTAGTAGGAATTATGACAATGACTGCAAATTCTGCTGGACCAATATTTTCTCTTTACCTACTTAACTTACAACTTCCCATGCAAACATTCGTAGGAACAAATAGTTGGCTCTTTTTCATAATAAATGTTTCAAAAATTCCTTTTAATGCAAACCTTGGGATTATCACCACGCAAACTTTAATATTAGCTGTATTACTTGCACCCTTTGTTGTGATGGGTGGACTATTTGGTCAAAAGATTATGCGAAGGATTAATCAAAGAGCATTTGAATACTCAGCATTAGTTTCAACACTAATTGCGGGATTGCTACTCTTTATCCCCAGGTAAGTTTTCAACTTCCTTTACAACGTTTTCAATCACCTTAGAGATTTCTTCCAAAGTAACACTTCCTTCGCGCACTAAAATTGGTAACTCACTTGTTAGATCTAATATTGATGAAGGTGCACTATTTGAAAGCTCACCTTGGTCTAAATAAACAGAAACATCATTTCCAAATTGAGCTTTAATTTCAGCAATACTTCTTCCAGCAAGTTGTCCAACTTTATTTGGGCTTGTAGTCGCCAATATTTCATCTTGTCCCATGATTTCGTAAGCAACTGGATGAAGGGGCATACGAACAGAAACCACATTGGGAATAATTCCTTTATTCCATAAGAGATTATTTAACCCTTTTAATATCAGAGTTAAGGAACCTGGCCAAAAATTCAAATATTTACTTTTGGATTCATCAGTAATACCTGCAGCAAATTTATGCAGTAAGGCAATATTTCCTATAAATATGGTTAATGGTGTTTTTGGGGTTTGACCTTTAATGCTCCACAATAAATCAACAGCCTTTTCATCCATTGCTCTAACTGCCAAGGCATAACTTGTGTCAGTGGGAAAAACAATGGCGCGACCTGATGCTAATGCTTCTTTGGCAGCTTTAATTCCATTTTCGCGAGGCGTTTCATGCGAAAGACTAAAAACTCTTGCAGCAACAAACATTAGTGATTTGAATCTTGTTTAGATTTATATCCTGCAAAAGATTTCTCAAAAACATTTCGAAATCCATCTTTAGACCAGGCACTTCGGCCCACAAATATCCCATCACATAAATCTAATGAAGCTATTTCTTTAGCATTTTCAACATTTACTGAACCACCATAACAAAGTGGGTGATTCTTGGTATCTAATCCTAATTCCTTTAAAACTTCTTTAATTATTTGAAAAGATTCTTCAATGTAAGAACTACTTGCAGGAGTGCCATTAACTCCAATTGACCAAACTGGTTCATACCCAATTAATGCCCAAGAGACTTGTAGATCTTTTAGAACTTTTAATTGCTTTAAAAAGACTTCTTTTCTATTCTTTTTGGAAACGTCTTTTTCTTTCTCCCCCATGCAATAAATAATTTTTAAATCATTTTCCTGACAATTCTTTATTTGGTCAGCTAATTCTTTTTCATTTTCTCCAAGAGCTCTTCTTTCAGCATGTCCTACCATCACAAGATCTGCATCTATCTCTTTTATTAAACTAGCTGAGATTTCACCAGTAGTGTTTTCATTACTTGCAGAAATTTGTTGGGGACCTACCCAAAGACCGGTTCCAAAGGACATTTTCTTTAAAGGAACTATTAGGGGCATGGTTGGTAAAACAAATAATTGGGCATCTTTATTGGATTTAGCTAAAAGTGATGCGATTTCCACGACTTCTTCATGAAGTTCTTGATTTAGTTGTTGTTTCGTGTTTGTACCAAAATAAAACATATTCAGTAGCCTATCGGTTTAATTCACTTTAAAATAAGGTGGAACTAAAGCGCTTTTCCAGCTTTGTCAAAGAAAGTAATGTTTTCTGAGGCAATATTTGTCCACACAGAATCCTTGGCATCTCGACCAATGCTGTGAGAAACGCGAGCCTTGATTAGAAGACTGCCCACTGCCAAGTCAAGTAGGTACTGGCCACCAGCACCAATTGATTTACGGGTAACTCTTGCTTGCACACCATCTTTTGCTTGAGAAGAAGTAACACTAATTCCTTCAGCTCTTACACCAAATGTGTCAACACTTGATGCCTTTGATCCCAAATCAATTGTTTGAGTGAAAAGTGGTGAAGTAATTTTTGAACCTGAAACTTTAATAAATTCTGGTGGCACAAAGTTCATGCCAGGATTTCCTAAGAACCAACCAGCAAACTGACTGTTTGGTTTCTCATAAATTTCCTTAGGTGAATCAGACTGAGTGATAACACCATCTTGCATCAAGGCAATTTGATCTGCCAAAGTCATTGCTTCGGTTTGATCATGTGTTACATATACAATTGTTTGTTGCAAACGACCAAATAGTTCTTTCATACTTCTCTTAAGTTCCAACTTGGAAGTTAAATCAATGTTGGTAATTGGTTCATCAAACAAAATGATTCTTGGTTGACGTGCTACTTCGCGACCTACTGCAATTTTTTGACGTGTTCCGTTATCTAATTCTTCAACTTGACGCTTCAAAACACTGGTTAAGTCTAAAATCTCTGCAACTTCATCAATTCTTTTATCTAATTCAGCTTTGCTTAGTTTTTCAGACAATAAAGGCAATTCAAGGTTTTTTCTCACACTTGTGCCACGATAAATTACTGGGTATTGGAAAACCATTCCAATGTTTCTTCTTTTAGTAGGAACATTTGTTACTTCGTGTTCGCCAAAGAATACTTTTCCTGAGGTAGGAGTTTCTAATCCAGCAACCATTCTCATCAATGTTGTTTTTCCACAACCTGAAGGTCCAAGTAAAACGGTTACTGAAGATTTAGGAATCGTAAAAGTAATATCGTCTACCGCTGTAAAGTCACCAAATTTTTTCGTGACATTTTCTAGTCTAATGTCATACATCTGAAACTCCTTGACCTACGCGCATACCTGAAGTGGCATCAAACAAAACGAGAGCTTCTGGTTTATAGGAAACTGAAACTGTCTTTGATTTCAATTTCGCTAAAGAATCATTATCAGTTCGTGATATAACAGTCACAAAATTCTGATCTTTAACTTCAAAATAAACAGCAAATTCAGAACCAAGATTTTCCATTAAACCAACCTTGGCACTGGTTGATCCTGATCCGATAACGAAACCTTCTGGTCGAATACCGGCAACTACATTTGAAGAAGCTGAATCCATTTTGACTTTGGTGCTTCCTAAAATTGACGTGAAAGTTGTTCCTGATAATTCACCTGGAAAAATATTTGCTTCTGGAAAACCTAGTGAATTCATACTTGCAACTGAATTAGGGGTGTCATAAACAACATCAAGTGAGTCTTGTTGCACAATTTTTCCTTGCGCCAAAATCATGACAGTTCTTGCTAGAGATAAAGCTTCTAATGGATCAGAAGTCATGTAAACAAATGAAACTTTTAGTTCTTCTTGGGTTTTTCTTAAATCATCAATTAATCTTTCGCGAAGTTTAAAGTCCAAGCCCACCAATGGATCATCCAAAACATAAACATCTGTTGCTTTTGCTAAACCTCGAGCAATAGCCACTCGCTGTTTTTGTCCACCAGATAATTGTTCAGGTTTTTTCCCTAGTAAGTCTTTAATTCTTAATAAATCAGCAACTCTTTCTACTGCTTCTTTCTTTGTTGCATCTGTTGCCTTAGCTAAAACTAGAGGGTATTCAATATTTTCTTGAACTGAATAATGTGGATATAGAGCAAAGCTTTGTGGCACATAACCAATATTTCTTTCACCAGCAGATGCCTTAGCAACATCTTGACCTCGAACAATAATTTGTCCAGCATCAACTGGTTCTAAGCCCATGATTGTTCTAACTAAAACTGATTTACCATTTCCTGGCTTTCCACAAATAACAGAAAAATCATTCATGGCAGCTGTGAAAGAAAGGTTATCTAAAACAACTTTATTGCCATAGGACTTTGACAGTCCTGTGACTTTAAGTGCTAAATCGGCCATTTTTAATATTCTCCTGTTTAAAAACTTCTCTTAGGTCTACCGAGCTCAATTAAATATGGTGTAACAAATATTGAGAAAGCAAAAATAACAACGATTACCAAAAGAATTACCAATGTTTTTCTTAAAGTTTTCTTGCCATCCCATTCAGGATTAATGTTGCCAAGGGCTACTTGCAAGGTAACAACAACAAAAAGTAGTCTAAAACCCCACACATAAACGGTGTAGGTAAATTGTTGGGCCAACATCAAAAGCGCAACAATAAGTAGATAAATGTTTATTCTTTGCGCACGGGCCGCAAAAGGACCTTTATTAGCTTTTACAGTTGCAGCCATTTATACCTCACCTCGAACAGTTCCGAAGGTAAGTCCAACTAGTAGATATTTCTGGAAAGCATAGATAACAATTATCAGTGGCAATACATAAAGTGTTCCAATGGAAGCAACATAAGCCCAGTCAATTGCTCCACCTTTGGTAGATCCCGTAAACAGACCAACTGGAATACCAAATGTTCTGGCGCCACCAAGTTGGAAGTTGAACAAGAATTCATTCCACACAAACAAAATGTTGAACACAAAAGATGCCACTAAACCAGGTTTAACTTGAGGCAAGATTACTTTGAACATAATGTGCCAACGAGAAGCACCATAAACTAAACCAGTTTCATCAAATCTTTGTGAAATTCCATCCAAGAATCCTTTGAGAATCCATACTGAGAAAGGGATGGAAAACATTGCGTAAAACGCAATTAAACCAATGTAGGTGTCTTTTAATTTAAGTAAATTGAACAATTGGAAATAAGGAACCACGAAAGCTGCTGCTGGCACAAATCTTGTTGAAAGCAACAGGAACATCAAGAAGTCAGTTCCTGCTGGTTTGTAGCGTGAGAATGAATAAGCAGCTAAGTAAGAAACCAAGATTGCGATAATCACAGATCCAAATGAATAAACAATGGAGTGGGTGAAGTAATCAAAAGTGTTATCAAAACTTAAAGCTTCAGTGATGTTATCAAGTGTTGGCCTAAAGATAAATACTGGTGGAGAAACTACGATGCTGTCTTTTGGCTTAAATGCTGTGGAGAAAATCCAAGCCACCGGAAGAAAAAATAACAATGCAATTGACCAAGCACCAATCGTGGCAAACTTTATTGGGCCAGATTTACGTTTTGGTTTGAAAATTGTTTCAGCCATTTTATTGTTCAGCCTTCTTTCTTGCGTTCAAGATGTATAGATAAATCGCAGTTAAAGCAATTGCAATAAACATCAAGAAGACAGAAACGGCGGAAGAATAACCAAGTTTGAATGACTTGAAGGCAAATCGATACAGAGAAACTGCAATTAATTCTGTTCTATCTCCTGGTCCACCACCAGTCATTACATATGCCAAGTCCATAGTCTTGAAAGCATCAATTGTTCTTAACAAAATTCCCAAACCTAAAATGAATTTTGCATGTGGCCAAATTACAGTGGTTATTAAACGAGTTAATGGCAAACGATCAACTTGTGCTGCTTCTAATTCGGCTTTTGGAACAGAACCAAGTGCAGCCAATGTCATCAAGGTCATAAATGGTGTCCACATCCAGGTGTCAACAAAGACAAGTGTTGGAAAAGCCAAAGTTTGATCAGTTAAAGTGTCAAATCTTTCAAAACCTAAAACTGAAACCAAATAATTCATTACACCCAATGTTGGATCAAGAATAAATTTCCAAAACAATGAAGTTGCAATTGGTGTTACAACCATAGGGGTAAAGAAAAGAGTTAAAGCAAGACGTCGTCCAGGCATCTTGTCGTTTTTCCAGAAGAGAACACCAATTAGAATTCCTAAGAATGTTTGTATTACCACCGCACAAAGTAAGAAGACAAATGTTCTTGAAACAGAACCTGCTAGTTGCTGATTTGCTAGAAAATCAAAGAAGTTTCTAAAACCAATTAACTTTGGTTTATTTGCTGAAGTAAGTGTGTAATCATAAAAAGCTAAACCAAACATCCAAATTGTTGGTAAAACGCTCATTAAAATAAAGAAGAACAAAACTGGAGCTAATAAACCCCAAGAAAACCAATTCTTTTTTGACTCTGGCTTCTTAGCCTTTGGAACATCCTTGATGGATTTCTCAAGTGTCTCAACGCTCTTGGCCATTACCATCCCTTGTGACTAAAGGTTACTTGCTAAGAATTTAACTTGACGCCAATCATAAGAGTTGTGTTGGTGCCCTGGCTAACCAGGACACCAACACAATGATCTTTGCTCTTAACCCTTAGAGAGTTAGAGAGTCGACATTCTCCGGTGGAGGTGTCTGGGTACGACCAGCATTGAACAGAATTTGCTGTTGTTTTGCTGCAGCGTATTCAAGAGCTTCTTTTGATGTCTTAACTGTTCCAGTTGCGACACCGTTGAAGGCTTCTTGTTGTACTGCGAGCATTTCAGCATATTCTGGCAAATGCCAGAAGTCTTGTGAGCGGCCTTCTTCTAACATGTAGAGGAATGGCTTCACATAATGTGCTACTTCTAGGTATTCAGGGTTTGCAGCACCTTCTTTACTCCAAGGCAATCCACCTTCGTTCTTGATGAACTTGTCTTGAGTTTCTTTGGTGTACCACCACTTGAGAACGTCTACTGCCACTCTCATGTGATCGTCATCATTGAAGGAGTTGATTACCCATGGTTGACCACCCATTGCACCGATAAGTTTTCCGTTCCACTTTGGAAGTGGAATTGAAAGAACCATATCTGGTTTAACAACAGCGTCTGGTCCACCCATGAATTTACCGACTGCTAACCATTGCCAAGCGGAGAAACATTTTCCTCCGTTGAAAAGGTCGAGAAGGCTACCAATACCAAATGATGCAGCATCTGCTGGTTGATATTTCATCAATCCAACAAATTCATCCATAGCTTTGGCGTTGATATCAGAGTTTAGAATTCCGTAAACATCTGAAGTTGCAGGATCCCAAATCTTTCCGCCTGTTGAATAGGCGAATGGGTAGTAGGCACAGCTAAAGAAATCGTATTCTTTGGAATACATGATTGCTGTTCCGTACATTTCCTTGTCTGGGCGATGGAAGAAATCAATGATCTCAACTAGATCAGCGATTTCAATTTCATACATTGCCTCAGCTGTAGTTGGAAGATCTTTACCAGTTTTAGCTTTGAATGCAGCTTGTTCTGCTGGATCTTCTAACATATCTTTACGCATGAATACACCTTGTGTATCAGGCATTTGTGGGAAGCCCCAACGAATTCCTGAACCATCTGGGTAAACCTGG
>SXYE01000002.1 GCA_005789325.1 Actinomycetota bacterium | reverse complement strand
CCATCACACATGATGACCATTAATACACCTTGCACACCAAGGTTTAAGAATTCTGAAAGTTTTTTAGTATCAGCTTCGTCATAAAGTCTGATAACTGCAGGCTTCCATCTCTTAGTCATGATTAATCTGGCAGCTTCAATGCCAGTGTTTACATCTTTAAATCCATATGACAAGAACACTCTTGATTCAGGTAAATGTTCTAATCTCATGGCAGCTTTAGTAATTACACCAAGAGTTCCTTCACTTCCAACAAGGGTTTGAATAATTCCTGGACCTGAGGCATGACTTGGTACTGGAAGAGTGTCAATTACTTTTCCATTTGCCATCACTGCTTCAATTTGTAAAACTAAATCTTCTGCTTTGCCATACTTGGTTGAAACCACACCAGAGCCTCGAGCAGCTAAACAGCCTCCAATAGTTGCACCAAAGAAATGTGAACCAGGGTAATGAGGCATTGTTAAACCTTTTGCGTTTAATACTTTTTCTAATTCAGAACCGTCAAGACCTGCTTCAACTGTGACGATCATGGAATTTTCATCAATATCAATTACTTTGTTTAATCTTTTTAAATCAAGTGCAATTCCGCCATATAAAGCAAATGTTCCTGATTGTGTTCCAGATCCCCCACCTCGTGGAATTACTGGCATGCGGTAATCATTTGCTAAAGCTACAACTTTTGAAACTTCTTCAGTTGATTTAGGTGAAACTACTAAATCGGCAATTGGTAGTTCCTCATTTTTTGATAACAAATACTTACTCATCCAAGACCAGTCACTGGCCTGTTCAATTCTTTTGGCTTTATCTTGGGTGACATTTTCATGTCCCACGATGGCGCCGATTTCTCTAGCTATTTGGTTGATTAAATAATTTGATCTGGTTTCGTTATGGGTTAACGCCATTTTTTATCTACTGGTCCTCATCGTTTTAGTATTCAATTCTGTATACAGAAAGTGACATTACCTGCTCTAAGTTGAATTGGTCAAGGCCTTGATTTGTGGGGAAATCACACTATATATATGCAGATACTTTTGAATGCTTAAACAACAAAAGCTAAAGGGCTCGTTTCATATTGTGAAAGAACTACTTATTTAAAGTTTTAACCATTTCTCGACAAAAATCAGGAATGTCAGCTACTACTCGACCCCAAACTAAATTGCCTTCACTAAAAGCTGCTTCATCAACCCAGGTTGCTCCTGCATTAACTAAGTCATCTTTAATGCCAAGAGATCCTGTGGCCTTTTTACCTTTTAAAATATTTGCTGAAACTGCTAATGATCCACCGTGACAAATAATTCCAATTACTTTATTTTGGGAATTAATTTCCTTGATTAAATTAATTACATTGTCATATCTTCTTAATTTATCTGGAGCCCAACCTCCGGCTAACACCAAACCTTTAAGATCATTTGCTTTCAAATCTGAAATCAAAACATCGATATCAATCTTTAAACCGTTTTTACCTGTGATTTGTTTTTTATCCAAACCAGCACTAACACATTTGAAACCATCTTCTTCTAAACGCATTCTAGTTACGTGATATTCCAAATCTTCAACACCATCAGCAATAGGAAATGCAATTGTGCCTTTACTCATTATTTTCTCGCTTCCTTTTCTAATTCATTAATTTGTTTAACCTTTGGTGCACTTGGCCCTTGTTCATCAAAAACATAATCAAGCCAAGGCTTAATTAAACTTAAAGCTAATTCTGGTGCAATAACTCTTGCACCCATTGTTATTACTTGACAGTTATTACTTAACACTGCTCTTTCTAAAGAATATGGATCATGAACTGTTGTGGCTCTTATGCCTGGAACTTTGTTAGCAGAAATTGCCATGCCAATTCCGGTGCCACAAACTAATAAACCACGATCAGCTTTTTGATCTTTAATTTTTTCACCCAATGCAAAACCAATATTTGGATAATCTGTTTTGTCATCTAAAGAAGTAACTCCCATTTCAATTACTTCTGAAACCCGAGGATCCCTTTGGAGGTATTTTTTGAGTAGTTCTTTGAGTTCAAAGCCAGCAAAATCAGAGCCCACGACAATTCGGTACTTAGTCACACCAGCCTCAGTTCTTTACACGCCTAAGCGAAGAGAGATTAGCCCCCCATTTCCCCTCACAATAGCGTTACCCAATTGTTATTAGAAAATGTCCATTTGCCTTGACGGGATACCTACCTTTATCCCATTATTGGACACTAGACCGACCTATCTTGGGTCGATCTTTTTTGAGAAGGAGCTCACTTGTCAGAAGAGACAAAAATGAAGCTTGACCGTCGTCGCCTTATCAAGGCCGGCGCCGCGGCAGGCGTTGCAATCCCAGCAGCAGGTTTGCTGGCAGCTTGCAGCAGCGGTGGAGATTCAGCTGAAGGTGGCGCAGCCCCTGCAGCAGATTCACCATTGTTTGGAAGTAACGCAGAAAACATGCAAGGGAAAACAATTGACTTTGCATATTCACGCGTTGCAGGTTGGCCTCCAAGTTCTGCGCCAGCAACACTATGGCCAGATTTTCAAGCCTTCGCAAAAGAAAAATATGGTTACACAGTTAACGATATTACTTTCATCGAAGGTGGATTCGGAGAACTTTTCCAAAAGATTTCTCCAACACTTGCATCAGGATCACAAGATTACAATCTTTTGATCGTTGATTCACAATGGTT
>SXYE01000085.1 GCA_005789325.1 Actinomycetota bacterium | reverse complement strand
CCCAGGCGATGAGCAAGGGGTGCGAATATTTCTAAAGTTTCACGAGCTTTTTGTTCTTGTTTTTCTGTTGGCAAAAATTCTAAAGTTCGCATGTTATGTAGTCGATCCGCCAACTTCACAAGTAGCACTCGAATATCTTTAGCCATGGCCACAACCATCTTGCGAACAGTTTCAGCAGCACTGGCATCACCGTATTTAACTTTGTCTAGTTTTGTGACACCATCTACTAGTCTTGCTACTTCGCCACCGAAATCTTCTTCTAGTTTTTCTATTGAGTAACCAGTGTCTTCAACTGTGTCGTGAAGAAGTGCTGCTGCCAAGGTTTCACTGGATAATCCAAGATCGGCCAAAATTGTGGCAACCGCTAAAGGATGAGTTATGTATTCTTGACCGCTTCGGCGTTTTTGACCTGTGTGCTGTCGTTTAGCAACTTCGTACGCTTTGCTAACTAGTTCAAAGTTATCTTTAGGGTGATATTTCTTTAAAGTTTTGAGTAATGGTTCAAGTTCAGGATTTTCTGATTTCCAACCAGTTATTTTTGCTAATCTACTGCGCGTGACTGGAGCGTCTGTCATTTTGACGCCTCCCAGGAATTTCTTCAACTGTTGGCTCTTTAGTTTAGCAATCAAGCTAAATCATTTAGCAAACTACTTATGATTTCTTTCTTTTTGAGCGCGTAAAGCGTTTTGGTTGTGTTCGTGGTCCGGCTTGTAACACCTGGTTGGCCAGATTTGGGTTACCTGAAACTTTCATAGCCTCTGGACCATCAACACCGGCATTAGATCTTCTTGCATGCACTCTTCTCATTAATGCTTGAATTTCTGGTTGACGTTCTTTAAGTTGAACCAAAAACGGTGTTGCAATAAATATTGAAGAATATGTTCCTGCAGCAATTCCCACAAACAAAGCCAAAGCTAAATCTTTAAGGGTTCCTGCTTGCAATATTCCAACACCAACAATCAAAATTGCTGCTACCGGTAAAAGTGCCACAATAGATGTATTAATTGATCTGATGAGAGTCTGATTGAGGGCTAAATTTGCAGCTTCTCGGTAATTCAATCTTGATTGAGCAAGTATTCCTCGAGTATTTTCTTTTACCTTGTCAAAAACCACAACTGTGTCATACAAGGAATAACCTAAAATTGTTAACACTCCAATAACGGTTGCAGGGGTAACCTCAAAACCAGTTATGGCATAAACCCCAATAGTAATCAAAAGATCATGGAGTAAAGCCACAATTGCAGCACTTGCCATACGAATCTCAAAATAAATTGTTAAAAAGAGAATTACTAATAATAGAAACACACCTAATCCAATAAGTGCTTGACGGGTTATGTCGGCACCCCAAGACGGTCCAACTGCTTGAGTGGTAATTGTTGCTGGATCTAATTTAAAATCGACGGCAATTTTGTCTATAAAAATATCAATTGCTTCTTGCTCAAGAGGAGGGGTTTGAATTTCTAATCTTTCATTTCCTACAGCAATAATTACTGAGGTTTCAACTCCAGCATTTTTAACTATGTTTCTAGCTTCTTCAACACTTGTGGTGCTAGGCACATTAAATTTAGCTCCACCTTCAAATTCAATTCCCAAATTCAATCCACGGCCAAATAAACCAAACGCAGCAATGGCGATAATTACCACGGACATGAAATACCAAAGATTTCTTTTGCCGGCAAAATCAACAGATGTTTCACCTGTATAAAGTCGATTACCTACTTCATTAAATTTCATTGTTTGCCACTCTCATTAAGTATTGGACTGCCAGCGGTCAAGCGTTTACGTGAAACTCCAGTTAGCATTCCACCAGACTCTGCCAATTTTGTTCGACCAAAATATGTCACTAATGGATGAGTAAACCAGAATGCGACTAAAACATCTATTAATGTAGTTAAACCAAGTGTGAAGGCAAAACCACGAACACTGCCCACACTTAAGGCATATAACACAACTGCTGCAAGCAGTGACACAAAGTCTGCTGCCAACAAGGTCCTTCTAGCTCTTACCCATGCAAGTTCAGTAGCAACTCTTAGAGTTTTTCCGTCACGGATTTCATCTCTGATTCTTTCGAAATAAACCACAAAGGAATCAGCCGTAATACCAATTGCCACGATTGCTCCAGCAATTCCCGCCAAAGTCAATGTGAAACCAATTGATCTGCCCAAAGCAATTATCAATAACCACAAGAAACCTGCTGCCACAATGAGGCTGAATACTGCAACAAATCCAAGTGCGCGGTAATAAATAATCAAATAGATAATAACTAAACCTAAACCAATTGCACCTGCTAGCAATCCAGCTGATAATTGATCTTGTCCCAGTGTTGGACTTATTGATGTTGATTCAGCAATGGTCAATGTCACAGGTAAAGCACCGTAACGAAGTACTTGTGAAAGTTGTTTTGCCTCATCAGCTTTGAAAGATCCTTCGATTTGAGCTTTACCGCCCAATATTGGTTCAGAAAAGAATGGTGCAGAAACAACTAAACCATCAAGCACAATTCCAAAGCGATTTTGTGGTGAAGGTAATTTGCTCAACGCAATTGAAGCTTCTGAAAGTTTGGTTGCTCCCAAAGAATCAAAATCTAAAGTAACCATCCATCCCCCAGCACCTTGTTGAGGCAGTGTTGCTTGGGAATCTGAAACTTGGTCACCAGTAATAAAGGCTGGGGCTAATAAGAATTTTTCAAAACCATCTTTGGAGCAAGTGACCATGTATTTAGTTGGATCATCTGAACGACCACCTTGCAGTAAGCCTGGAGTTAAACAGTTCAACGATAAGTATTGATCAAATATTTCTTCTGAAGTTGCTGCTTGAACCGGTAATTGACTTGGTTGAGGTGCAGGAGTTGGTTGAGGTGATGGACTTTCTGTTCCGCTTGGACTTGGCGTTGGAGCAGGAAATTCTAAACCAGTTCCAGCGGCAAGTACGGCTCGAAAATCTAATCTTGCAGTTTGTTTCAAAAGGTTTGTTATTCCTTCAGGATTAACTCCTGGGACTGTCACTACTATTGCTGAATTTGCGCCACTTCCTTGCACTGTTACTTCTGCTTCTGCCACACCAAAACCGTTTACACGTTGTCTAATAATTTCTACGGTTTGATTAATTTGATCTTGGGTTAAGGTTCCTTCAGCTCCTGGAGCTAGTTCTGGTGTCAAAATAACTTGAGTTCCACCACGCAAATCAAGACCAAGTCTTGCTTCAGTTGATTGACCTGGCCAATAAGTCCAAAGAGATGTCGCAACAGCTGCGATTAAAAATAAAACTAATAATCTTGCAGGACGGGCACGATTTGCTGCAGACACTTTTTTCTATGCTCCTGGGAATAAATTCTCTTGGCTAAGGCCTTTTAAACACTTCTTATTTAGTATTCCTTATGGCAGAAGTTGCAGGGCAAACAGGTCTTATTTATTCCGTAATATCCAAGACTTGTTGAGCAGGAACACTTTTTCCCAACAATTGATAAGCCGAAGCTGTGGCAATTCGACCTCGAGCAGATCTTGCTAAATAACCCAAACGAACCAAAAACGGTTCACACATATCTTCTACAGTTTCAGGTTCTTCGCCCACTGCAACAGCTAGTGTCGAAAGCCCGACTGGTCCTCCGCCAAATTTATTTATCAGAGCATCAATTATTGCTCTATCGATTCGATCAAGTCCTCGATCATCAATTTCAAATAAAGCTAAAGCTTTTTTTGCGATATCAATATTAATTTTTCCTGAAGAATGTACTTGGGCATAATCTCTGACTCTTCTTAGCAATCTATTTGCAATTCTGGGAGTTCCTCGAGATCTTTTACTAATTTCAACGGCTGCATCTTGAGTAATTTCTACTTTTAGTAATCCAGAAGACCTAATAACAATTTGTTCAAGTTCACTTGCTTCATAAAAATCAAGATGAGCAGTAAAGCCAAATCTGTCTCTCAAAGGACTTGGTAATAATCCAGCACGGGTAGTTGCCCCAATTAAAGTAAATGATGGTAAGTCCAAACCAATTGCATTTGCACCAACTCCTTTACCAACTACAACATCAACTCGGTAATCTTCCATTGCTAAATAAAGCATTTCTTCTGCTGGTCTTGCTAATCGATGTATTTCGTCAATGAACAAAATTTCGCCAGGAGTTAAGGAACTCAAAACTGCTGCTAGATCTCCTGCATGTTGAATTGCCGGACCTGAAGTCACTCTTATCGGCGCACCTAATTCAGAAGCAACAATTGTTGCCAAAGTTGTTTTACCTAATCCAGGTGGACCAGATAATAAAACGTGATCGGCTGAATTGCCTCTTTGTAATGCGGCTCTAAGAATTAAGTCAAGTTGTTCTCGAACTCTGTGTTGGCCAACAAACTCAGCTAAAGTTTTTGGTCTAAGGGCACCTTCTACTTGGCGGTCTTCATCAGAAACCTCTAGACGAATTATTTCCAGACCAAAATCTTCGCCGGTGTCATTTTCTATGGTCATCTGGATTTACTCAAAATTTTCAAGGCACTTCGAAGTGAATCTGATAAGTCAGCTTCGTTTTCAGGAGTTTCAACTTGCTCAGCAGCCATGGCAGCATCTTTTCTATTCCAACCCAAACCAACTAAAGCAGTAATTAAAGATTCTCTCCAAGAAGCATTTGACATATTTCGAGGCGTAGCAATTTTGTCACTTAATTCCAAGATAAGTCGTTGTGCTCCCTTTTTACCAATTCCTGGAACCGAAGTTAAAGATCCAATATCTGAATTAGCAATTGCGTTATTAAGTTTTTGCTCACCCATTACAGAAATTGCATTTAATGCCATGCGCGGACCAATTCCTGAAACTGTTTGTAATAGTAAAAACATTTCTTTTTCGTTTGCGTCCGCAAAACCATAAAGGGTCATGTGATCTTCTCTCACAACCATCACGGTTGGAACTTGCACTTGATCACCAACTTTTTTACCTTTTAATGCATTGGCAGAAGTTAACAAATTCATTCCCACGCCACCTACATCAACAACTGCACCTAAGGCAGAAATTTCTGTCAATGTTCCTTTAACAAAGGCAATCACGAAACTGCTCTCTTTCTAATTTTTTCATCTGCGCCACCACGCCATAAATGGCATATTGCTAATGCAACAGCATCAGAGGCATCTGCTGGTTCAGGTGGCGAGGAGAGTCCACAAATTTTTGCAATCATTCGACCAATTTGACGTTTATCTGCTTTTCCTGATCCTGTGACAGAGGCTTTAACTTGGGTTGGGGTGTAGGTAAAAACTTGGCAACCTTGTTTAGCTGCATTAACCATTGCAAGCCCTGCTGCTTGGGCTGTGCCCATTACTGATTTTAAATTGTGTTGACTAAATACCTGTTCAACTGCCACAACATCAGGTTTATATTCCTTAATAATTTTGCTAAGCGCAGTATCAAGTTGCAGTAAGCGATCAGCTAAAGCATCTGTGGCTGGAGTTCTAAAAACCATCACGGTTTTTAAGATAACTTTTCTACCGGGAGCTTCATCTACTATTGCTAAACCACATCTTGTTAAACCTGGATCAACACCTAAAACTCTCATTTTTAGTAAGTGACCCTTCAAATATTATTTATTTAATATTACCCAACTTGTGCCATAACTTCATCTGAAACATCAAAATTTGCCCAAACAGTTTGAACGTCATCTAAGTCTTCTAAAGCCTCAATTAAGTTAAATATCTTTTTTGCAGCCTCAGCATCAAGTTCTACGCTTACAGATGGAACAAATGATGTTTCTGCAGAGTCATAGTCAATTTTGGCATTTTGCAAAGCAGTTCTGACCTGAACAACATCATTAGGTTCACTTATAACCTCGAAGGATTCACCCAAATCATTGACTTCTTCTGCACCCGCATCCAAGACGGCTGATAAGACATCGTCTTCAGATAATCCACCAGTTTTTGAAACTAAGACCACACCTTTTCTAGAAAACATGTAAGAAACAGATCCAGGATCTGCCATGTTGCCTTCATTTCTTGTCATAACTAAGCGCACATCTCCTGCTGCTCTATTGCGATTATCTGTTAAACATTCAATTAAAACTGCAACACCATTTGGACCATAACCTTCATACATAATTGTTTGATAATCAGCAGCGCCTTCTTCTGTACCACTGCCTCGTTTTAAGGCTCTATCAATATTGTCGTTTGGCACTGAGCTCTTTTTGGCTTTTTGAATCGCATCAAATAGTGCAGGGTTACCATCAACATCTGGTCCACCAAGTCTGGCAGCAACTTCAATTTTCTTAACTAATTTTGCAAAAAGTTTGGCACGGCGAGAATCAATAACGGCCTTTTTATGTTTGGTCGTGGCCCATTTACTATGCCCTGACATATTTAATCCTTTTTGTTAATTCGCTGCTGAGACTGATTTTGCCATTTGGACAAAATACTCATGAACTCGGTTGTCATTTGTTAGTTCTGGATGAAAAGCGGTAGCTAAAACAGAACCTTGTCTAACCATTACTGGGTGCTGTGATCCATTTTCTGTTGTCACTGCAGCTAAAACTTCTACTGATTCGCCGACTCTTTCAACCCAAGGTGCTCTGATAAAAATTGCTCGAAAACTTTTGTCAAAGTCTTTAACGGCCAGATCTGTTTCAAAAGAATCAACTTGACGTCCAAAGGCGTTTCTTCTAACAGTGATTTCAAGTCCACCAATTGTTTCTTGATCATTTCTGCCATCAAGGATTTCATCGGCCAGCATTATCATTCCAGCACAAGATCCATAAACTGCAAAGCCATCTTTGACAAATTTTCTTAGTGGATCCATTAAACCAACTCTTTTGGTTAACATACTTATGGTGGTTGATTCCCCACCAGGAATTACTAATGCATTAATTGTTTTTAATTCTTCAGGATTTCTAACTTTTTGAACTGCAACATTTAAAGATGTTAAAGAATTTATGTGCTCTCGAACATCACCTTGGACTGCTAAAACTCCGACTCTTAACAAGAGAGTTACCAGCCGCGTCCGGCAAACCTTTCAGAGGCAGGAAGTGTGTCGATATTAATTCCCACCATGGCTTCACCAAGTCCACGAGAAACTCTGGCGATTACTGCTGGGTCATCAAAATTTGTAGTTGCATCAACAATTGCTTTTGCTCTTTGTGCAGGATCTCCTGATTTAAATATTCCTGAACCAACAAAAACACCATCTGCACCTAGTTGCATCATTAGTGCTGCATCTGCTGGTGTAGCAATTCCACCAGCAGTAAATAACACAACTGGAAGTTTTCCAAGTTGGGCAACTTGTGCAACCAAATCATATGGAGCTTGCAATTCTTTTGCAGCAGTAAATAGTTCTTCTTTATCCATTCCCTTTAATCTTGCAATGTCTCCACGAATAGTTCTCATGTGACGAACCGCTTCAACAACGTTTCCTGTTCCTGCTTCACCCTTGGAACGAATCATTGCTGCACCTTCATTAATTCTTCTTAAAGCTTCACCTAAATTAGTTGCACCACAAACAAATGGAACAGTGAATTGCCATTTATCAATGTGATGGGATTCATCTGCTGGAGTTAAAACTTCTGATTCGTCGATGTAATCGACGCCAATACTTTGTAAAACTTGTGCTTCTGTGATGTGACCAATTCTTGCTTTAGCCATAACTGGAATAGAAACAGCAGCAATAATTTCATCAATCATGTCAGGATCACTCATGCGAGCTACTCCGCCGTCTTTACGAATATCGGCTGGAACTCTTTCTAATGCCATAACTGCAACTGCACCAGCATCTTCAGCAATTCTTGCTTGATCAGCATCGATGACATCCATAATGACGCCACCTTTAAGCATTTCTGCCATGCCTTGTTTAACTCTTGGTGTTCCAGTGCTGTTGTTTTGGTTAGCCACGATTTCCTTAACGTCTAAATCTTTGGAGTTCTAATCGTATCCCAATCCAAAAAAGCTTCAACTTATGTGCTTAGGTCCTACTTGCAAAGACTTAGAAATACTCCAAGCCGTGAGGAATCTGATCGTCAAATTCAATCAGAACCGGCATACTGGCTCGTCCGAATAGTTTGAAACTTCTCACAATCCATCTTTTTCTTACCTTCAAAGCACTACTGGCGGCATCGTTATAAAAAGTTAAAGCGTACTTAACTCTTCGTGCAGCACCTGCTGCCTCTTGAATAAGGTTTTTGTGATTTGGAAACTTGTTGATATCAAAGCTTTTATCGAATAATTCACAAAGTGCTTTTGTTACTTCACTTTCAATGAGCCATTCATTTTGGGTGTGTATATCAAGTGATTCTTCACTAATTGAGGCTTGAATTGAATTTGCTAAACGATTTCTTAAATTCTTATCAAATACTTCTACCCCAGCAATTTCTGAACAAATTGCTGATCTTAAAGCAAGTTGTCGATCAAGGGCATTTCTAGCATTTTCAACTTTAAGGTGTAATCGATCGAGTCTTCCTGCAACATTAGAGAGATAAACAGCGAAAAGAATTAGTAAGGCAAAAAATAAAACCCAATTACTGGTCTGCACGTTTCTATTCTGTCAGAAATGAGTTCTTAACTCTCCTGCGGTCAAGGCGTCCTGTTTTTGTGAGACGACCATAAAGTTGACCTCTAAAGTCTTCTCTCACATTTCTTCCCTCAACACTTTTTACTGATTCATAAACATCCAGAATCTGTCGCACAATCACAGACCAATCAAATTGCTGGGCTCTAATAACTCCTAATGCGGAGAGCTCATCTCTTTTTGTTTTGTTTTGAATCAATGAAACAAGGGACTGAGAAAGATCTGATGCATCATTTGTTTTAAACAGTTGACCAAACTTTCCATCATCTAATACTCGTTTAAATGCTGGTAAATCAGATGCCAACACTGGAGCCCCGGCTGCCATTGCTTCTAGAAGCACAATGCCAAAAGATTCTCCCCCTAAATTAGGTGCCACATAAACAGTTGCTGTGGCATAACAAGACGCTTTTGTTTTGTGATCAACAAATCCTTTAAATTCGATTTGAGAATGATATTTAGCATCAATACTCTTCAAAATATCT
>SXYE01000084.1 GCA_005789325.1 Actinomycetota bacterium | reverse complement strand
TGCCGTGAAATGGGAATTAAAGTTCAAACCGTTGTTTTAAATGATGACGTTTTATCTGCACCAAAAGATCAAGCACATAAACGTCGCGGTATTGGTGGATTGTTTTTAGTTTGGCATGTTGCTGGAGCAAAAGCAGAACAAATGGCATCTTTAGATGAAGTTGTTGCTGTAACTGCAAAAGCAAATGCAAACACTAG
Source organism: Actinomycetota bacterium (assembly GCA_005789325.1). Lineage (GTDB taxonomy): Bacteria > Actinomycetota > Actinomycetes > S36-B12 > UBA5976 > ATZT02. The sequence continues at coordinate 3,509 of SXYE01000084.1, read as the reverse complement.
AACTGTTGGTGTGGGATTAACTTCCTGCACAGTGCCAGCAAATGGTAAACCAACATTTTCCCTACCTGATAATGAAATGGAAATTGGTTTAGGAATTCACGGTGAACCTGGTATTAAAAGAGTTAAGGTTCGTCCAATTGATTCAGTAATTGATGAAATCATGGATGCAATTTTGGCTGATCTTGATTACAAAGGTTCAGATGTTGCTTTGCTAGTTAATGGTTTAGGTGGATCTCCAGCTGAAGAACTGTATGTTGTTTATCGCAGAGTTAAACAAATCTGTGATGCTAACAAAATAAACATTAAGTTTAAACATGTTGGTAACCAAGTAACAGCATTAGAAATGCAAGGAACTTCTGTTTCCCTACTTCGTCTTGATTCTGAAATGCACGATTTGATCAAGAACACAACTATTGATACCTGTATGTATAAGAAGGTGTGAGGAGATAAATCATGGCTAACGTAACAGGAGCTTTAGTAGCTAAATCACTAGTGTTAGTTGCTAAAAAAGTTGAACAAAATAAAGATTATTTGTGTGAACTAGATGGTGAAGTAGGCGATGGTGATCACGGGGTATCAATGACCATTGGTATGCGTGCAGTTTCACGTGCGGCAAAAGCTTTACCATCCAATTGCACACCAAGTGAAGCTTTTCAATCAGCAGCTGATGCTTATGCCGATGAAGTAGGAGCAACAATTGGGCCTCTTTATGAAGCAGCATTTGCAGCCGCAGCAGAAGTTGTTAAAGGCAAACAAAATTTGAATGAAATCGGTGACTGGGCAAGTGTTTATCGCGCCATGGCTGATGCAATTCAAAAATTGGGTAAAGCCCAACTTGGAGACAAAACATTGTTGGATGCTTTCTATCCAGCAATTGATCACATTCAAGCATTAGCTGCAAAAGGCGGAAATCTTGAATCAGCACTTCTTTCAACAGCAGAACGTGCACTAAAAGCTGCTAAGGACACGAGAAATCTTGTGCCCCAAAAAGGTAGAGCTTCACGACTAGGTGATCGCGCTAAAGGACATCAAGACGCTGGCGCAACATCTCTTGCAGTTGTGCTCAAAGGCTTTGCTGATGGAGTTAAAAAAGGTTAATTAAAGAAATTAGGCCTGATTGATTAATTTCAATCAGGCCTTTTTCTATTTCTTATGTATATAGTTTTAAGAAATAGGGAGTTTAAGTGTCAAAATTTTCACATGCCGTAGAAACAGGGTTATTCAGAGCTCGTTGGTTATTGATGCCACTTTATGTGGGTCTTGTTGGTGTTTTAATTCTTTTGGCTATCAGATTTGTTCAAGAATTTGTAATAATTATTACTCATTTTGGTGATAAATCAAATCAAGAGTTTGTGTTAGAAATTTTGGCACTACTTGATTTAACATTGCTCGCAAACCTTATTCTGATTGTTATTTTTGCAGGCTATGAAAACTTTGTTTCCAGAATTGATGCCGCTCATGAATCAGTTGATCGACCACACTGGATGGGCACAATTGATTTTTCTGGTCTAAAGATCAAATTAATTGGCTCATTGGTAGCAATTTCTGTTATTGAGCTACTAAAGGATTTCATCGAATTATCAGGGGATGCAACTGTAGGTGAGGGAACTAAGTGGAGAATTTTTATCCACTTAACATTTGTGGTTTCAGGAGTTTTGTTTGCTGTGATGGACTGGGTAGCTGATAAAAGAGAAGCTGTAAACATTACAAAGTAATTATTTGACTGGAATTAAAATATCCATTTCACATTTATTGTTAGCTGGAAGAAATCTTTCATCATAAAGTTCTAGGTGTGGAGCATTTCTCATTTCCATTTTGGTGGCAGGAAACCAATTTGTGTAAGCATCAAGATAACTTTCTTTTAAATTATCCATGGGTCCTTTGTGGGTATATCGAACATATTTTCCTGCAGGAACAACTATGGTTTTGAATTCAAGTCCAGGTGGAACTCCTCTTTTGAATTCAACTCCAGCTAAATATTTGATTTTTCCTGGCTCTTTTTCTTGATCAAGTGGCAGAGAAACTCCAAAACAGGTTCCAGTAGATCTCACACCTAATTTTGGAAATATTGACCAAAACTCCTCCCATAATTCAGGTAGTAATGAATTTTCATAATTTGAATTAGGCATCATTATGGAATTGGTCACAATTTCAAGTCCAGCAATCGTAATTGATGAATATTCTTTTGCTTTGACTTTTCTTCTAAACATATTTGGATTCTATGTGAATCACCGATACTATTCTTGTTATGAAAACAAAATTAGCGATATTGAGTGTTGTGAGCCTATTTTTAACAGCATGTGGTGGCGGAACAACTGAATCAGCAACATCAGATTCAAATGAAGTCCCAGCCGTAATTCAAGCTCCAGCAGATCCTGCAAATGCCGGCTATTACATTGATGGAATTCTTTACACCTTGGTAAACGGTGCACTCGAACAAGCAATCGATGAAACAGAAACTTTAAATAAATTTAAACTTCTTGATTTCAAAGCATCAGGTGATATCAACACCGATGGCACTGATGACACCGCAGTTGTTTTAATCAATGATGCTGGCGGGTCAGGAACTTTTTATTACATTGGAATTCTAACTTCTGGACCTAATCCAATCATTGAAAATACTTCATTTTTAGGAGATCGAATTGAAGTAAAGGGTATTGAATTTGTGGATAACAAGTTTGAAGTTACCTATTTGGATCGAGATGTTGAAACCTCTTTTGATAGTCCTCCAACTATTGAGATAACAGGCATAGCTGAACTTGATCCGGTTAATTCAACGTTTAATTTTAGTTGCAAAGATGCTGCAGGAATTTGCTTATAAATTAACTTAACATTTGAGCAGTAGAACCAATTATTTTTAAGATACTGGTTCTCATGTGATCAATATGTTCAGAGACTGCAGGTTCAATGGCGGCTATATCTTGATTAACAATTGCTTTGGCTAAAATTTCATGTTCTTTGGAGCAAACCGCTAATCTGCTTTCATATTGAGCTGATCTTGTCCAGAATCTTTGAATCTTTCTTCTATGGATTAAGGCAATATTGGCCATCATTTGATTGTCAGCTGCTTTAAAGATTAAATCGTGATAAGCCGTATCTGCTTTACTCCAGTTATCACGATTATCTTTTTCTGCTTCCACGATCATTTCTTGAGTGATTTTAAGTAATTGCTCACGACTCTCTTTCTCCATATTCTTTGAAGCTTGAATAAAAAGGAAGGTGTCAATTATTTGTAACAAGTCGCAAGTTTCTTCAACCTGCTTTGGTGTCACTAATGACACTGTGAATCGTGATGAATCACTTTTAGTAATTAGACCTTCAGCCTCCAGTCTTTGCAAGGCTTGTCTAATTGGTGTTCTAGAAATTCCTAGAGTTTTGGCTAACCTATTTTCACTAATCGGAGCATTTGGTGGAATTTTAAATGTTGTTATAGCTTCAACTAAATAATCGTAGGCCTCATTAAAAAGTAATGAATCTTGCGAAGATTTAGCTTTATTTAACATTTAGAC
>SXYE01000083.1 GCA_005789325.1 Actinomycetota bacterium | reverse complement strand
TTGAGCATGCGGGCTTCTTCTTGCGCAAGAACTACTACGCGTCTTGCTCGATCAGTGAATCTCTCGAACATTTAACTTAAGCCTCCTTCACTCAACTTTAGGGAAATTGTTTTTTTCCTATATATCTATAGTACGTCTCTAGATTTATTAAGCAAATTCAACCTAAAACTAGAGAAAACAGCCCTATAAGTGGTGTTGTTTTGCCTCAGGAGTAACAACAACTAGGGGTAGGTGGTTTTGGTGTGAAATTAAAGGTGTTTGATCATTCTGGTGTTACCCAGAGTATTTGGTTTAACTTTGTCCAAATCTAAAAACTCTGCCACACCTACGTCATATGATTCCAAAAGTTGTTGATAAATCTCAGGCTCAACTGGTGTTCCTTCAATTTCTTCAAAACCATGTTTAGTAAAAAACTTTGTTTCAAAAGTTAAACAAAAAACTCTTTTAACACCCAAATCCTTTGCTTTGAGTAAAAGTGCTTCGAGTAATTGCGAACCTATGCCTTTATTTTTGAACTCAGGAAATACTGCAACAGTTCTAACTTCAGCTAAGTCTTCCCATAAAACGTGAACTGCTCCTGCTCCAATTATTTGACCGTCTTTTTCGATGACTAAAAAATCTGGAACAGCTTCATATAAAGTAACTGTTGCTTTGGAAAGTAAACGCCTCTCTGGAGCATAAGTGTCAACGAGTTTTCTTATACTTAAAACATCTGTGGTTTTAGCCGGACGAATTTTTAATTCAGACATATTTATTGTGGTTTAACTAGAGGAAACAAAACTGTTTCTCTGATACCTCGACCAGTTAACATCATCAAAACTCGATCAATTCCCATACCTTGACCACCAGCTGGTGGCATTCCATATTCAAGTGCTCTTAGGAAATCTTCATCAATTTGCATTGCTTCCACATCGCCACCTGCTGCAAGTTTTGCTTGCTCGGTTAATCTTTTTCTTTGTTCAATTGGATCATTTAATTCGGTATAGGCAGTTCCAATTTCGGCACCAAATGCAACTAAGTCCCAACGTTCAGCAACTCTGTTATCTTGCCTGTGTTGTCTGGTTAATGGTGCAACATCGGTTGGAAAATCTGTGTAGAAAGTTGGTAGCACTGTTTTATCTTCTAATAAGTGTTCATAAAGTTCGAGAACAACTTGTCCTCTAGTCCATTTAGGATCATGTGAAATTTTTAGTTTGTCACAAATAGTTCTTAAAGTTTTCTCATCCGTATCAGCACTAATGCTTTCACCTGTTGCTTTTGTTAGGCCGTCATAAACTTTTACTACCGGCCATTTCCCACTGATGTCATGTTCGGTGTGATTTCCTTCATCATCCCAATGCCTTGCAACTTCTTTTCCATAAACATTTTTTGCTGCTTCTTGAATAATGCTTTGAGTTAATTCACGCATAACTTCATAATCCCCATATGCCTGATACATCTCAAGCATGGTGAATTCTGGATTATGTGAAGAATCTGCACCTTCGTTTCTAAAGTTTCGGTTTATTTCAAATACTTTGTCCACGCCCCCAACTAATAATCTTTTTAAATACAATTCGGGAGCAATTCTTAAAAACAATTCCATGTCATAAGCATTTATATGAGTCTTAAATGGTCTAGCGTTTGCACCACCATGAAGGGCTTGCAGCATTGGTGTTTCAACTTCAATAAAACCACGATCTGTTAAAGATTTTCTAATACTTGAAACAACTTTGGAGCGAAGATGAAGCATTTCTCTAGCTTCTGGTCTCACAATTAAATCCACATATCTCATACGCACTCTTTGTTCAGGATCATTTAATCCATGATGTTTATCTGGTAGCGGTTTTAGAGATTTTCCTGTGATTAACCATTTACTTGCTTTAACTGAAAGCTCACCTCGTTTTGTGGTAACAACTTCACCTGTTAAACCAACATGATCACCTAAATCTACGTTTTCTTTCCACAGCTCAATTGATTCTTCCCCAACAGCATCTGCGGCAATCATTACTTGTAAATCTGCTGAGCCATCTCTTAATGTTGCAAAAATTAATTTTCCAGCAATACGATTTAACATTACGCGTCCTGCAATGGAAACTATTTTTCCAGTTTTTGCTTCGGGTGCTAAATCCTTATTTTCATTTCTTACTTCTAAAAGTGTGTGATCGGGTTTAAAGCCAACCGGGAATGGGTCGATGCCTTGGGATTGAATCCGGGCTAGTTTTTCTCTACGGATTTGTTCTTGTTCGTTCAAATCCTCAGTAGTTTCATTACTCATAGAAAACTAGACTACTTGTTCTTTTCGAAAACTAACCGTAAGCCTTCCAAGGTCAAGTCAGGTTCGTGATGAGTAATGGTGCTGGATTCTTCAACCACTAATGACGCAAGTCCACCTGTAGCAACAACTGCTTTAACTGGACCTATTTCAGCAATAATTCTTTGTAATATTCCATCCACTTGACCTGCGAAACCATAAAGTGCACCTGATTGCAAAGCTTCGACTGTATTTTTTCCTACAACACTTCTTGGTTTAACAAATTCAACTTTTCTTAATTGGGCAGCTTTGCTTGCCAAAGCTTCTAAAGATATTTCAATACCTGGAGCAAGTGCTCCACCTAAGAATTCACCCTTTTCACTAACCACATCAAAATTTGTGGAAGTTCCAAAATCAACCACTACTGAAGGTCCACCGTGTCTTTCAAAAACTGCTAATGAATTAGCAATTCGATCTGCACCAACTTCTTTTGGATTATCAGTAATTATTGGTACACCAGTTTTAGTTCCTGGCTCAATAATCACAGTTTTTGTATTGGGGAAATATCTTTCCAGCATCCAACGCATTTCTCGCAAAACAGAGGGAACTGTTGAGCAAAGGGAAATTCCTGTTACTTGAGGTTGGTCTTTTAGTAACCCGTTAAAAGTTAAAATTAGTTCATCTGCTGTTGAACTACTATCGGTTTTGATTCGCCAATGTTGAATTAATTTCTTATCGTCATAAAGACCTAAAACCGTGTTGGTATTGCCAACATCAATTGCTAACAACATTAATTACTCTCCTAGCAACTCCAAATTAGTTCGCATATTTAGCGAACAGTTCTCAGGTCACCACCTATATCCAACACTGGGGCTGAGTGGGTTATGGCACCCACGGCTAGATAGTCCACACCAGTTTCGGCAATTTTGCGTGCATTTTCAAAAGTGATACCACCACTTGCTTCCAACTTAGCTTTTTTGTTGACCAAAGTTACAGCTTTCCTTAAATCTTCGATTGAAAAATTATCTAGTAAAATTAGCTCAGCGTTAGCACTTAGTGCCTCTGCAAGTTGATCTAAGTTGTCAACCTCAACTTCATAAGCTAGTTCTGGGAATTTATCTTTAACTTTTTCAATGGCTTTCTTTATTGAACCTGCAGCAACTATGTGATTATCTTTAATTAGGGCCTGATCATTTAAACTCATTCTGTGGTTGGTTCCACCACCTGCTCTTACAGCATATTTTTCTAACAGTCGTAATCCCGGAGTTGTTTTTCTAGTATCACGAATTTTTGCCTCTGTTCCAGAAATTTCTTTAACCCATTTATTTGTAATTGTTGCAATTCCACTTAAGTGACCAAGAAAGTTTAAAGCGGTTCTTTCTGCAGTCAACAAATCAACTGTTTCACCTTTTACACTTAGAACGCATGTTTTTGCATCAACTGTTGAACCATCATTAACGTATTTTTCTACCTCAATTTTTTTATCACTTATAGATAGAAAAACTAAACTTGCAATATCAATTCCTGCAATTACCCCTGCTGATCTGGTAACTAAATCTAATTGAGAAATTTGGGTTTCAGGAATTGTTGCTAAAGAAGTAACATCTACTCCACCCATTAAATCTTCAGAAATTGCTAAATCAACTAAAGCTTGCACTAAGTCAGGCTCAAGCCCACTTTGACGTAAATTGTCATAAACTTTACTTTTATCTGACATATCTAATTCTTTCCTATTACTTTTTCTGAGAGCACTAATTTACCTTCGTTCAATCTTCCCTGAATTCTCACGAGCCATCTTTGGTCATTTCGCTTTGGAAAATCAGATCTCCAATGAGATCCTCTGCTTTCTTCACGTCTCAAAGCAGCATTAGTTAGAAAACTTGAGACTGTTAATAAATTGGTTGCTTCCCAGCTCTGGGTTGAAGAGGACTTAGTTGTCTTAGTGGCTAATTGTGCTAGTTTGCCAATGGTTTTGTTTAGTCCATCTGCTGATCGAACTGCTCCAGCACCAGTTGTAGTTGTTTCGGTTATTTCTTTGGTCGTTTTGCCATCAATTAAATTTGATGGAACATTTTCCATTAATGGATCACTTTGATCAGGTAGATCTGTTAAGTGACTATCTAATCTCTCAGCTACAACTAAACCTTCTAACAAACTGTTTGAAGCTAATCTATTTGCTCCATGAACTCCTGTATTTGCACATTCTCCAATAGCAAATAAACCTGGAATATCTGTTTTCCCAGTCATATCTGACACAACACCACCAGAGGCATAATGTGCTGCGGGTACAACGGGAATTAAATCAACTAATGGATCAATGCCAATTTTTCGACAACTTGAAAATATATTTGGAAAGCGCTGTAGCCAAATATTTTCACCAAGTTTAGTTCCATCTAAATAAACATATGGCTTCCCGCTTTTCAATATTTCTTCATGAACTGCATGTGCCACAACATCTCTTGGTGCTAAATCTTTCATTGGATGAACATTAGTCATGAAAGCTTCGCCATCAACGTTTCTTAAAATTGCACCCTCTCCACGAACAGCTTCACTGATTAAGGGTTGAGAACCTTTTGAATCTGGACCAACGTATAAAACTGTTGGATGAAATTGCACAAACTCTAAATCTGAAACAGTTGCTCCAGCTCTGAGAGCTAATGCAACACCATCTCCTGTTGCAACAAGTGGATTAGTTGTTTGTTGAAAAACAGCACCTAATCCACCTGTTGCTAAAACCACGGCTCGAGCAAGTGCTGCACCAACTCCATCTATTTTTCCCTTGCTCATAACGTGCAAAGTAACACCACAAACTCTTTCATTTTTATCTTTCAACAAATCAAGAACTAAGGCATGCTCAAAGATTTTTACTTTAGGATCTGCTAAAACTTTTGCAACAAGTGCTCTGGAAATTTCTGCTCCAGTTGCATCTCCTCCTGCGTGCGCAATTCGATCTCTTCTATGACCACCTTCTCTAGTCAGAGCAACGTTTCCAGATGAATCTAAATCAAAAGTTGCGCCAAGATTAATTAATCTTCTAACAGCAGCTGGGCCTTCTTGCACAAGAATTTTCACCGCATCTGAATCACATAAACCAGCACCAGCTTCTAATGTGTCTTGGAAATGTTGATCAGGAGAATCCCCTGGTCCAAGTGCTGCAGCAATTCCGCCTTGAGCCCATGAAGTAGAGCCAGTTGATAGCACATCTTTTGTTAGTAATAAAACAGATAAACCTTTAGCCCGAGCAGACAAAGCAGAAGTTAAACCTGCAATACCTGATCCAATGACAATTACATCAGCATTAATTGTCCAACCTGGCTCTGCAGAATTTAGTCTTTGGACCAAATCAATTTGGGTCACAATTTTTCCTTTAAAAGAATAGGCATGTTATCAATTAGTCGTGTATTACCTAATTTTGCTGCAATTAGAATTCTACCAACAATTCCTGGTGCCAATTCTTTAAAGTCATTACTTAACACCTCAATATATTCAATTTCAATCAAATCTGTTTGCTTTATAACTTCAATGACGCGATTTTTGATTTCTAACTTATTTGCACCTTTGCTGGCAACTAATACACCTTGCTTTAAAGCATCTGGGATTAAATGAGCAACTTTTCTTTGGTCTGATGATAAATAAATATTCCTACTTGATAAAGCCAATCCGTCAAAATCTCTTTTGGTCGGAACTGCCAAAATCCCAACAGGTGGAACTCGCTTTTGAGCCATCTCGGAAACCAGCACTAATTGCTGAAAATCTTTTTCACCAAATACTGCAACATTGGGTTGAACAATATTGAATAATCTTGTGACAACTTCTATTACTGCAGCAAAATGACCTGGTCTAGATTTTCCTTCCAGAATGTCAAATCTTGAATCATTTTCTATTTCCATTGGCCACTGTCCTGGATAAACATCCTCAACACTTGGGGCCCACAAAATATGTGCACCAGCTTTGTGCGCAATTTTTTGATCTAGTTCTAAATTTCTAGGATATTTTTCAAAATCTTCGTTTTGACCAAATTGTTTCGGATTAACAAAATCACTAACTACTACACAACCGTCTTTGCCAACGAATTCTTTACCTGCACCAATAAGTGCTTCGTGACCTTCGTGAAGTGCACCCATTGTTGGAACTAAACAAATGTTGCTGGCAAGTCCTGTCATAGCCAAACGTAATTCAGCATTGCTATGAACTAATTGAGTCATGCCCAAACTCTAATCTTTAAGCAAAAGATGTGTTTTCACCCGGTTTATCATCAGAATCATTTATTCTGCAAATCTTTTCCAACCACAAAGAAAGACCGATTAGTGCAGCACTTAGGGCAATAATTCCCAAAGCAACACCTAGTCTTTGCTTGATTGGTGAGAGCTCAAATTTCGGTAAAAACTCAATCACAATTCCAAGATAGAAACCTAATATTAATGATCCTGCTCTACTTCCTGCAAAAGCTAATGCCACAGTTCTAGCAGAAACCAGTGGGTGGGGAGGAAATTTTCTTCTAGATAAATCTTGACTTTTTTCTCGCGCATTTCTTAATCTACTTCGAAAAATGATAATCCAATAAAACAAAGCTATATTCAAAATGAATAACGCAATGATGGTATTAGTGCTTAGTGGAAAAAACGTTGCAGTTAGGTTCTCATAAATACTTGATAGAAAATAACCAACAATTCCTGCCACAAAAATAAAGCTTAAAATATTTCTGAATGTTGTAGGTTTCATACTTTCACCAGTTTACTTGGGAAAAGGTTTACTCCAGAACAATCAAGATCTTGAAGTAAATCTTTGATTTTTGTTCCATTTATTGTTGCTTTAGTATCTATTTCAGACCAAGGTTTAATTACAAAACATCTTTCATGAGCTCGAGGGTGAGGAAGCGTTAAATTTTCAGAATCTATTTTTTGGTTATCAAACCAAATCAAATCAAGATCAATAGTTCTGGGCCCCCAGTTGGTGGTTCTTTCTCTGCCTAGATTTAATTCAATTAGTAAAAGCTTTAACAAAAATTCTTCGGCACTAAAGTCTGTATTAACACTAATTACCGCATTTAAATAGTTTCCTTGTTCAGGTCCTCCCACTGGGAGAGTTTCATAAACACTAGAAATATCTAATACTTCAGTATCACTAATCTCATTTATTTCTGTTAGAGCTTTTTGGAGATAATCAAATCGATCACCTAAGTTCGAACCTAGGGCGACTATTGCTTTCATTTATGTCTTTCAACACTCACACTGATATCAGTAAACTTCATATCAATTAGTGCATGAGGTTTGTGTAAAACAACTTTTACTGAGTTGACTTTGAATTCTTTTAGTATTTTCTCTGCTATTTCATCAGCAACTTTCTCAATTAAATTTCTCGGTTCACCTTCAATAATGTTCTTAACCAAAGTCGCAATAGATCCGTAATCAATAGCGTGTGCTAAATCATCTGTTTTGATTGCTTTTTCTGTCTTGTAAGTAAATTCAATATCTGCAATAAAATCCTGACCTGATTTTCTTTCTTCCTCAAATACGCCATGAAAACCAAAGGCTTTGATGCCGCTTATTTTTATGGTGTCTTTACTCATCACTAATTCCTAAGTTGATTAGTAACTTTAACTGCTGCAACACTTCCTGCTACGTCATGGACCCTAACTGCCCAAGCTCCGTTTAAGGAAACATAAGAACTTATCGCCGAAGTGGCAAGATCTCGATCTTTTGGATCAGTTGAACCTAGAGGGTAAGAAAATTCTGCGAGAAATCTTTTCCTTGATGCTCCAACATAAATTGGTAACTCTAATGAGTGTAATTGTTCAAATTTTCTGAGAATTTCCCAATTGTGTTCTGGATTCTTAGCAAAACCTAAACCTGGATCAATCACAATTTTGTTTCTTTGTACTCCACTTTTAATTGCCTTTTGTACTTGGGTATCTATTTCTTTTAAAACTTCTGTTACAACATCAGAATATTTAGCCAGATCATCCATCACAGTTGAATGTCCCCGCCAATGCATCAACACATAGGCAAGATCAAGTTTTGCAACTGTTTTATGCATATTCTCATCTGCTAAACCACCACTTACGTCATTTACAATTTGTGCTCCAGCTTTTGCAGCTTCTTGGGCAGTTTCGCTACGCATTGTGTCAATACTTGTAATGATTCCTAGATTTGTTAATTCTTCAATAACTGGAAGAACTTTTTTTTGTTCTTCAAATGCTTCAATTCTTGTTGCACCTGGTCGAGTTGATTCCCCACCAACATCAATTAGATCAGCACCTTGATGGATCAATTCTTGAGCGTGCTCTACTGCTTCTTTAGTGTTACTAAAAAGTCCTCCGTCAGAAAAAGAATCTGGAGTGACATTTAAAACACCAACGACTAAACATCTATTTTTGTTTGCCAATTGAGGAGAAATTCCACTTGGCTCTCGGCGCAAGCCTTGTTTCATGAGTTATAGGAAATAAGTGTTAATGCTTCATGTCTTAGTGATGGTTCTTCTAGTTTTCCTCGCACAACTGAAGTTGTGGTCTTTGAACCTGGTTTTGAAACTCCACGCATACTCATACAGAAATGTTCACAATCAATAACCACAATTACTCCTTGTGGTTTGAGAATTCGCATGAGTGCATCAGCGACTTGGGCAGTTAATCTTTCTTGAACCTGTGGTCTCTTAGCATAAACATCAATTAATCTTGCAAGCTTTGATAAACCAGTAATTTTCCCATTGTTATTAGGGATATAGCCAACACTTGCTTTGCCTACAAAGGGTAATAAATGGTGTTCGCAAACAGAGAAAATATCAATATTTTTTACTATTACTAGTTCATCATGATTAAGATCAAAAGTTGTTTCTAAAACCTCTTCTGGTCTTTGATATAAACCGGCAAACATTTCTTTATAAGCTCTTGCAACTCGAGTAGGGGTGTCTTGCAAACCATCTCGGTCAGGGTCTTCCCCAATTGCCACGATTATTTCTCTTATGGCGTTTTCAATTTTTTTCTCATCAAAATTTGGTCTTTGCGCAGGATCAATATCTGCTAAAGGATCAGCAGTTGGACTGATGCGAGTTTTTTCATTCATAAAAATTATTTTTTAGATTTTTTAACTTCGTTAGCCACAACAGAATTAGGTTTAGATTTTTGACTTGGGTGTTCTAAAGATGCTTTTGTGTCTTCTGGTTTAACTAATCTCACAGGTGCTTTTACTGGACCTTTTTTAGAAGGTTTTCTTTTGTTGGAACCAGTCCAAGCTGGACGATTTGGGCGTCTTTTTAGTTTTTTAAATATTTCAGCAACTTCTTCTTTATCTAAGGTTTCTTTTTCTAGAAGTTCTACTACTAGCTTGTCAAGAATTGGTCTATTCAAATCTAGAATTGCATATGCTTCATGATGGGCGTTATCAATTAATTTTCTAACTTCTTCATCAATTGCTGCAGCAACATCTTCTGAGTAATCTCTTTGATGATTTAAATCTCTTCCTAAAAAGACGTCTCTTCCTTCGGTACCGTATTTGATTGCACCCAATCTTTCGGTCATTCCGTATTGGGTAACCATGGCTTTTGCTACACCTGTTGCTTTTTCAATGTCGTTGGAAGCACCAGTTGTTGGGTCATGAAACACCATTTCTTCTGCTGCTCTTCCACCAAGCATGTAAGCAAGTTGACCAAGCATTTGATTTCTAGTTGTTGAATATGTGTCTTGTTCAGGTAAAACCATGGTGTAACCAAGTGCTCTGCCTCTTGGCAAAATTGTAATTTTATGAACTGGATCTGTATTTGGAAGAGCAGCAGCAACTAAAGCGTGACCACCTTCATGATAGGCGGTGATTAATCTTTCTTTGTCATTCATCAATCTGGTTCTTTTTTGTGGACCAGCAATAACTCGATCAATTGCTTCATCAACAATTAAAGAATCAATAAATTTCTTTCCAGTACGAGCTGTTAATAACGCAGCTTCATTAAGAACGTTTGCTAGATCAGCACCAGTAAATCCTGGTGTTCTTTTAGCAAAGTCATGAAGATTCACATCATCAGCAATTGGTTTACCTTTTGCATGAACTTGTAAAATCTTTTCTCTACCTTTTAAGTCTGGTCTCTCAACTGCAATTTGGCGATCAAATCTTCCTGGACGAAGTAAAGCTGGATCTAAAACATCTGGTCTATTTGTTGCAGCAATTAAGATAACGCCAACGTTGACATCAAATCCATCCATCTCAACTAATAATTGATTTAAGGTTTGTTCGCGTTCATCATGTCCGCCACCTAAACCTGCACCTCGTTGTCTACCAACTGCATCGATTTCATCAACAAAGATAATTGCCGGTGCTGCAGCTTTTGCTTGCTCAAACAAATCTCTAACTCTGCTTGCTCCAACTCCTACAAACATTTCCACAAAATCTGAACCAGAAATTGAAAAGAATGGAACACCTGCTTCACCAGCTACTGCTCTTGCTAAAAGAGTTTTACCGGTTCCCGGAGGACCATAAAGTAAAACACCTTTTGGAATTTTTGCACCAACTGCTTGAAATTTGGCGGGTTCAGATAAAAATTCTTTGATCTCATGTAATTCTTCAACTGCCTCTTCAGCTCCTGCGACATCAGAAAAAGTTGTCTTTGGCATGTCTTTATTAATAGAGCGTGCCTTTGCTTTCCCAAAATTTAGAACTCTGTTGCCACCTTGCATTTGACCCATAAAGAAGAACAAAAGAAATATTACTAATGCAATCGGTAATAATGTAAAAAGTAAATTTACTAATAAGTTGTCTTTTGGAACAACGGTGTCATAACCATCTTGAGCGATGCTTCCTCGTTCAACTTTTGCTTGCAGTAATTCCTGTAAAACAACACCTTGACCGGTTATGTAGTCTGCTTTGGCTTTTTTGTCATCTTTGAAAACTAATTCAATTCTTTGATCGCGATCGATTAACTTAACACTTTTAACTTGATCTTTTTGAATAGCTAAAACTGCTTGAGAAGTTGTAATGGTTTCTGGTGCACTTGAAGAAGATAAGACATTGCTTCCTAACAAAACCAAGGTTATGGCAACAGTGATCCAGAAGAATGGGCCACGAAAAAACTTGGTTGCTTTCATCTATTTACGGGGTTCAAAAACCCCATCCTCCGTAACAATTGGGTGTTTGGCAAATTTGCCCTCACCATTGATGTTACGCGTTAGGACTTTTGGGTATAGACGTCTGGGTGCAAGACAGCGATTGAACGTAAGTTTCTGTACTTTTGTGCGTAGTCCAAGCCATAACCAATCACAAACTCATTTGGAATGTCAAAACCTACATATTTTGCTTCGACAGGAATTTTTATTGCGTCAGGTTTCCTAAGCAATGTGAAGATTTCAACTGAAGCTGCGCCTCTGGCAGACAAGTTATTTTTTAACCAAGAAAGTGTTAGGCCAGAATCTAAAATATCTTCAACGATAAGAACATGTCTACCTGTAATATCTATAAATAGATCTTTTAGTATTTGCACCACACCTGTTGAAGTTGTTCCGTGACCATAAGTTGAAATTGCAATCCATTCAATTTCTAATGGAACAGAAATATGACGGCTGATATCTGCCATGCAGATAAATGCTCCTCCAAGAACGCCAACCAAGAGAAGATCTTTGCCTTTATAGTCTTCATCAATTAATTTTGCAATTTCTCCAAGTTTTTTATCAATTTGTTCTTCGCTTATAACTTCTCTGACTATTTGATCTTGAATATCTTGAATTTTCATTATTTCCTTTGGAGTGTTAGTGCTTGGATGAAATAAATCTTAATGAGCCATCGACTCTGGTTGCTTGAATGAAACCTGGTAAATCAACATTTCCTTGTCCATGCCAGTTCTTAACAAGTGCATCAATAGCCTCAATATGTTCAAATGAAAATGGTCCAGGGTGAACTCCTGAGGCAACTCCACAAATTCTTAAGACCCTGGTCCTGATTGCTTCAGGAAGTTTTTCTAATTCTTTGATGTTTAATCCATTTACTTTCATATCAGCTTGAGAATCAACAAATTGTTGGGCAAGTTCCTCAAGTGCTTGATTATCAAGTCTCAAGAGATGAGCAGTTTTATCAAGGGAACTAATTGTGGATTCACCCAAAACTTCTACAAGTCTTGGCATCAAATCTTGTCGCACTTTAACTCTTAAATACTGCTTATCGGTATTTGCAGGATCTTGCCAAGCTTTCAAACCAATTAAATCTAATGAATCGTGAACTAGTTTTTTTCTCAAGTGAAGAAATGGTCTCAAATACTTTCCAGACACTTCAGCCATTCCAGAAAGAGATTTTGCACCACTACCCCGAGTCAATCTCATTAGAACTGTTTCAGCTTGATCATCTTGAGTGTGAGCTAACAAAATTGCTTTAGCTTTTGTTTCACTTAAAACAATTTCAAATGCTTGGTAACGCGCAATTCTTGCCGCAGCTTCCAAACCTTCATTGGTTTGTTCGACTTTTACTTTTTTAACAAGTACTTCACTAAGCCCTAATTCTTCACATTGTTTTTTTGCATTTGCCGCAACTGCACTTGATTCAGGAATCAATTGGTGATCAACAATTATTGCACCGGTTTTAAGTTCTAATCTTTTCCCAACAACAGCAGTCGTCCAAGCGAGTGCTAAGGAATCTGCTCCACCAGAACATGCAACTAAAACTAGATCTCCGGCTTCAAATTCTTTTAAAAGATTTTGAACCGCATTCTGAAGTTCAATTGGTGGATTGGTCATGGAGTTTGAGCGCAATTGCATTGAGCAAGTTCATTTAATAAGTTGTCAATTGCTTCCCTTACATTCTGAGACTGTTCAACTCTATTTACTAAAATAGAAAACGAAAGCATGACATTATCTTTAGTTGTAATAGTCCCAGCCAAAGTT
>SXYE01000082.1 GCA_005789325.1 Actinomycetota bacterium | reverse complement strand
TGGATGAAACGTGGCGTCACAGAAACTGTGGCTTTGCAGTTTTCAAAAGAACTGAGCAAAAATGAGCAAGCTTTTCTAGATGCACACACCTCGGTTGAATTCGGAGTCACTTCAGATGATTTACCGTCAGCAAACGTGGCAGCGATTTCATCATTCATCGCATTTGGTGGAGGTGCACTGGTTCCATTAGTGCCATACATGTTTGGTCTAACCGACATTGTTTATTCAATGGTTATTTCCTTATTTGGATTATTTCTGGCCGGGGCGCTGGTGTCCTTAGTCACAACACGACCATGGTGGTACTCAGGGATCCGACAATTGCTACTGGGTAGTGGGGCAGCTGCTGTTACCTGGTTTCTTGGTTCCACAATTGGAGCAGCGCTCTAGTTGTTCATAGGTTAGAATTAAAGCCTTACTGTTAGTACTTGGGCCAAAGTCGTCCCTTCGAAATAAATTCGTTTTAGGGACAAGCCTTGCAAACTTTAACTAGCAACAATCAAGGTCTATATGACTCAAATTTTGAGCATGATGCTTGTGGTGTGGCTTTAGTTGCAACCTTAAATAAAAAAGCAACTCATGAAATAGTTGCATCTGGACTTGAAGCTTTAAGAAATCTTGAACACCGTGGTGCTTCAGGAAGTGAACCAGACTCTGGCGATGGTGCTGGAATATTAATTCAAATACCTGATGAATTCTTAAGAGACGTTGTTGATTTTGAGTTACCAAAAAATGGACATTACGCCGTAGGAATAGTCTTTCTGCCCCAAGATAAAGACGGATACTTAGCAGCAAAAAACAAGATTGCTGAAGTGGCGTTGACTGAGCAAATTAATATTTTAGGTTGGCGAGAGGTGCCAACAAATTCACAAGAAATAGGTAAAACTGCCAAAAGCGTTATGCCTCGTTTCGAAATGATTTTTATTCAACCTGAAAACAAAGAATTAAAAGATATTCAGGTTGATAGAGCAATTTATCCTTTTAGAAAGATTATTGAGAATTCAATTGATGTTTACTTTGCTTCTCTTTCTGCACGAAGCATTGTTTATAAAGGAATGTTGACAACAGAACAACTTGAACCCTTCTATCCAGATTTATCTTCACCAAAAGTTGTTTCAAGAATTGCACTAGTTCATTCAAGATTTAGTACTAACACATTCCCATCTTGGCCTCTTGCCCATCCTTATCGTCTAATTGCCCATAATGGCGAAATCAATACGGTTAAAGGAAATAGAAACTGGATGCATGCCAGGGAAAATCTGTTGAAAACTGATTTGATACCTGGAGATTTATCTCGAGTGTTTCCAATTTGTTCAAACGAAGCAAGTGACTCTGCTTCATTTGATGAAGTACTGGAATTGATTCATTTAGGTGGTAGAAGTCTTCCTCATTCAATTTTGATGATGATTCCTGAAGCATGGGAAAACAATCCAAGTATGAATCCTGCTCGTCGAGCGTTTTATGAATTCCACGCATCATTCATGGAGCCATGGGATGGTCCTGCATGTGTAACTTTTACCGATGGTCATTTGATTGGCGCAGTGCTGGATAGAAATGGTTTGCGTCCTGGAAGATTTTGGGTAACAGAAGATGGACTTGTAGTTTTAGCTAGCGAATCAGGTGTTTTACCAATTGATCAAGCAAAAGTAATTAGAAAAGGTCGATTACAACCTGGAAAAATGTTCCTAGTTGATACCGATAACGGCAAAATTATTGAAGACGAAGAGATAAAAGATTCCTTAGCCAAAGAGTTTCCGTATCAAGATTGGCTTCATGCTGGACTATTGCATTTGGAAGAACTTCCTGAGAGGGAACACATTGTTCACACACACTCATCTGTTCTGAGAAGACAACAAACTTTTGGTTACACAGATGAAGAGTTAAAAATACTCTTAGCACCAATGGCAAAAAGTGCAGCAGAGCCACTTGGTTCAATGGGAACTGATACTCCAATTGCAGTATTGAGTAGCAGGCCTCGACTCATATTTGATTATTTTGTCCAGCTATTTGCTCAAGTTACAAATCCACCTTTGGATGCAATACGAGAAGAAATCGTGACATCTTTGTCTTCTTCAGTTGGGGAAGAGTCAAATCTTCTAATTGCAACTCCTGCTCACACCAGGCAAGTAGTTTTACCATTTCCTGTAATTGACAATGATGAATTAGCAAAACTTCTTCATATCAATCGAGACGGTGACCAACCAGGTTTTGCTGCTCAAAAATTCTCAGGAATATACAAGGTTGCTGAAGGTGCTATTGGCTTAGAAAAAAGAATTGAAGAAATATTTGTGGAAGTTGATCAAGCAATCGAAAACGGAACGCATCTAATTGTTCTAAGCGATCGAGACAGTGATGCAGACGAGGCACCAATTCCTTCTCTTTTGTTACTTTCTGCTGTTCATCATCATTTGATTAGAAATAAAAAAAGAATGCAAATAGGACTCATTGTTGAAGCAGGAGATGTTCGAGAGGTTCATCATGTGGCCTTGCTAATTGGTTATGGTGCTGCGGCTGTAAATCCATATTTAGCAATGGAAACAGTTGAAGACATGGTTAGACAAAAAAGAATTACCGGCATTTCACCAGAAAAAGCAGTTAGAAATCTAGTCAAAGCTCTTGGCAAAGGTGTCCTAAAAGTAATGAGCAAGATGGGAGTATCAACAGTTGCTTCCTATCGTGGTGCTCAAATTTTTGAAGCGATTGGTATTTCTAACGAAGTAATTGATAAATATTTCACTGGCACAGTTTCAAGACTGGGTGGAGTTGGCTTAGAGGTTATTGCTGAGGAAGTTTCAAGACGACACAAACTTGCTTATCCACCAACCGGAATATCTCCAGCTCATCGCCAACTTGCTATTGGTGGGGAATACCAGTGGAGAAGAGAAGGTGAGCCACATTTATTTGATCCAGAAACAGTCTTTAAATTGCAACACTCAACTCGCACCGGTCAAATGGACATATTTCGAACCTACACAGAAAAAGTAAACGAACAGTCAAAGAGATTGATGACCTTAAGAGGACTCTTTGACATCAAGAGTGATCGTCAACCAATTCCAATTGACGAAGTTGAACCAATAGAAAATATCCTCAAAAGATTTAGCACTGGTGCTATGTCTTATGGATCAATATCTGGTGAAGCACATGAAACCTTAGCTATTGCCATGAATCGAATCGGTGCTAAATCAAATACAGGCGAAGGTGGGGAAGACCCAGAACGCTACGAAAAAATGGTGAATGGTGATTCAAAAAGATCATCTATTAAACAAGTTGCCAGTGGCAGATTTGGTGTGACCAGTGAATATTTAGTTAATGCTGATGATATTCAAATCAAAATGGCGCAAGGTGCAAAACCTGGAGAAGGTGGACAACTTCCCGGACATAAGGTTTATCCCTGGATTGCAAAAACACGATATTCAACACCAGGAGTTGGATTGATATCTCCACCACCTCATCACGACATTTACTCAATTGAAGATTTAGCACAACTAATTCATGATTTGAAGAATGCCAATAACAAAGCAAGAATTCATGTCAAACTTGTTGCCGAGGTAGGGGTTGGAACAGTTGCAGCAGGAGTTGCAAAAGCACACGCAGATGTTGTTCTAATTTCTGGACATGATGGAGGAACAGGAGCTAGTCCTTTAACTTCCTTAAAACATGCAGGTGGTCCTTGGGAAATTGGTTTAGCAGAAGCTCAACAAACATTGTTGATAAATGGTTTACGGGATCGAATAGTTGTTCAAACAGATGGACAACTTAAAACTGGTAGAGATGTTATTGTTGCGGCTCTTTTGGGAGCTGAAGAATTTGGTTTTTCAACTGCACCGCTAGTTGTGATGGGCTGCATCATGATGAGGGTTTGCCATTTGGACACTTGTCCGGTTGGGGTAGCGACTCAAAACCCAGTGTTGCGCGAGAAATTTACCGGTAAACCTGAGTTTGTGGAGAACTTCTTTAAGTTTATTGCTCTAGAAGTACGGGAATATTTGGCAAATCTTGGTTACAAATCTTTAGATGAACTTATTGGACACTCTGAAATTTTGGACACAAGAAAAGCAATTAGTCATTGGAAAGCATCAGGATTAGATCTTTCACCGATTTTGCACAGGGTAAAAATTGATGATTCAACTTCAATGATTAAAACTATTGAACAAGATCATGGTCTAGATAAAGCCCTTGATAACAAGTTAATTGAGATATGTAAACCTGCTTTAGAAAAAGGAGAACTTGTTAGAGCCCAATTAGAAGTTAGAAATGTTAATAGAACTGTAGGAACCATGTTAGGTAGTGAAGTCACAAGAAAACACGGTGGAAGCGGTTTGCCGGAAGGAACAATTGAATTAACTTTCAATGGTTCTGCAGGTCAATCTTTTGGTGCCTTTATTCCCAAAGGAATGACACTAAGACTTGAAGGCGACACTAATGACTATTTAGGCAAGGGTTTATCGGGTGGAAAAATAGTTGTTCGCCCAGATCGACAAGCAAAATTTGATTCAGCAACAAATGTGATTGCAGGAAACGTTATTGCATACGGTGCAACCTCTGGAACCATTTTTGTTAGAGGTCTAGTTGGAGAAAGATTCTGTGTTCGTAACTCGGGTGCCACAGCAGTGGTCGAAGGAGTAGGCGATCACGGTTGCGAATACATGACTGGTGGAAAAGTTGTAGTGCTAGGTAAAACTGGCAGAAATTTTGCTGCTGGAATGAGTGGTGGAATTGCCTATGTTCTAAACATAAATGTGGAAAATGTGAATGCTGAAATGGTGGAACTAGAAGAATTAGATGCCAGCGATAACGAGTTTTTAACTCAAATATTGAAAGATTATGTGGCTGAAACAGATTCAACAATTGCAAAGCAATTGATTCAAAACAAAGACTTAAGTGGTTTTACCAAAGTTATGCCTAGAGAATATAAACGAGTTTTGTTGGCCCAAGCCCAAGCAGAGTTAGATGGAACAGATCCAATGCAAGCTGTTATGGAGGTCTCTCGTGGGTGATCCAAAAGGTTTTATAAATAACAGAAGAGAAACCCCAAAAAGAAGACCAGTTGATTTGCGTTTAATGGATTGGCGTGAGGTTTATGAACCTTTTGAAACCAACAAGTTAAAACTTCAAGCCGGTAGATGTATGGACTGTGGTATTCCTTTTTGTCATAACGGTTGTCCTTTAGGAAATCTAATACCGGAATGGAATGACTTAGTTTTCAACGACGACTGGCGTGAAGCATCAGAAAGATTGCATGCAACCAATAATTTCCCCGAATTCACTGGCAGATTATGTCCTGCACCGTGTGAAACGGCATGTGTTGTTGCAATAAATCAAGACGCCGTGACAATTAAACAAATTGAAGTTGAAATTGCAGACAGAGCTTTTGCACAAGGTTTAGTAACGCCACAAGCACCAGCAAGATTAAGTGGTAAAACTGTTGCTGTAATTGGTTCAGGACCAGCAGGTTTAGCAGCAGCTCAACAGTTAGCAAGAGCAGGCCACACTGTGGCAATTTATGAAAGAGCTGACAAATTAGGCGGACTACTTCGCTATGGAATTCCAGAATTTAAGATGGAAAAAATCCATGTTGATAGAAGACTTGAGCAATTAGAGGCAGAGGGAATCAAATTTAGAAGTGGTGTAGAAATTGGTATTGACATTGAAGCAAACGAACTAAGAAAAAGATATGACGCTTTAGTCATTGCAGTTGGAGCTACTGCGTGGCGAGATTTGCCTGTTCCGGGAAGAGAATTCAGTGGTATTTATCAAGCGATGGAATATTTGCCACCAGCTAACAGAGTTGCGTTAGGCGAAATTGCAATTTCACCAATTGATGTGCAAGGAAAAGATGTTGTGATAATCGGAGGGGGAGACACTGGTGCAGATTGTTTAGGCACAGCTCATCGCCAAGGAGCAAGAAGTGTTACTCAATTAGAAATTTTGCCACTACCACCTGAAACAAGACCAGAAAGTCAACCTTGGCCAACTTACCCAATGACTTATCGAGTAACGAGTGCTCATGAAGAAGGTGGGGAAAGAATTTATAGTGTGAACACTCAAAAATTCATTGGTCAAAATAATCAAGTCACTGGTGTTGAATTAGTTGAAGTTGAGTTCAAGAATTCTAAATTTGAACCAGTTAAAGGAACAGAAAAGATAATTCCTGCAGATTTTGTGTTCTTAGCACTTGGATTTGTGGGACCAGAGAAAGCACCATTCATAGAACAACTGAATTTAGAGTTAGATTTGAAAGGAAATATCGCCAGAGATGAAAATTTTGCCACCAACGCAGATGGCGTATTTGTGTGCGGTGATGCGGGAAGAGGTCAATCACTTATCGTCTGGGCAATAGCTGAAGGAAGATCTGCAGCAGCAGCAGTTGATAAATACCTGATTGGTGAAACAAATTTGCCTTCACCAATTGAGCCAACATCAAGACCAATCAGTGTTTAAAAATATGAATGCAATAGAATATAAAATATGAGAAGAGCCAAGATAGTTGCAACACTTGGGCCTTCCACAGATGATTTAGCAACTGTTCAAAACCTTATAAAAGCTGGACTCAATGTAGCCAGATTAAATATGTCTCATGGTGATCATTCAGATCACAAGAAAAGACTTGATTTGGTTAGACAAGCATCGGTTAATGAAGGCAAGGAATTAGCAATTCTTGCTGATTTGCAGGGACCAAAAATTAGAGTGGGCATATTTGGAAATGGACCAGTTTTACTGGTTAATGGACAAAATTTCACAATCACCACAGACGATATCAGTGGTGATAAGGAAAAAGTTTCCACAACCTACAAGGGATTACCAGGAGATGTTAAAAAAGGTGATCCAATCCTTGTTGATGATGGAAAAATTCGCTTAGAAGTTATCGAAGTAAAAGGCAATAATGTTGTAACCAAAGTTATTGAAGGTGGAACTATCTCCAATAGCAAAGGTTTAAACCTTCCAGGTGTTGCTGTCAATGTGCCAGCAATGTCGGACAAAGATGAAGAAGATTTGATTTGGGCTTTAAAGAATGATTGCGACTGGATCGCTTTGTCATTTGTAAGAAATTCTAAAGACATTGAAGATGTTCACAAGATTATGGACAAAGTTGGAAAAAGAATTCCCATTGTAGCTAAAATTGAAAAGCCTCAAGCAGTTGAAAATCTAAAAGAAATCCTTGAATCCTTTGATGCCATCATGATTGCCCGAGGAGATCTTGGGGTTGAACTTCCATTAGAGGAAGTTCCATTAGTTCAAAAAAGTGCCATTCAACTTGCACGGCAAATTGGAAAACCCGTAATTGTTGCCACTCAGATGTTGGAGTCAATGATTACTTCTTCAAGACCCACTAGAGCTGAAGCAAGTGATGTGGCAAACGCGGTGTTAGATGGTGCCGATGCCTTGATGCTAAGTGGTGAAACAAGTGTGGGAGAAAACCCTGTTGGGGTAGTAGAAACAATGGCAAGAATTATTCAACACGTTGAAGAAGAAGCATTAGAACAACTACCAGAACTTCAAACAGAATCACAAGGAAGCACAGGAAGAGCTTTAACGACTGCTGCAGTGGCAGTAGGAAAAGCAATCGCAGCTAAATACCTAATTGCGTTCACCGAAACTGGTAGAAGTGTTCGCTTGATGGCCAGACACCGCTCCAGTACACAAATTTTAGCTTTTGCCACAGACCAGAAGGTTCAAAGACAGCTGTCTCTTATTTGGGGATCTGAAACTTTTCATGCGGCAACTGTTAAACATACAGATGAAATGGTTGCCACAGTTGATCGTCATTTGACTACGAATAAGTTGGCAAAGTACGGCGAACTGGTTGTTGTTGTGGCAGGTGTTCCACCAGGTGTTCCAGGAACAACAAATGGTATGCGTGTACACAAAGTTGGAACGGGTGCAGACGAGAGTTAATTTCATCTGCTAATCTTTCGATTTAGTAAGGCATCCTTTAAGACCGTCCCGTGAGGCGGAGAAGGAGGTCGAGAAGCACAATGGGTGCAAATTCTCGTAACTCTGCTCGAGTCGTTCTCGAATCATCCGATATTTCTAGAGCGTTAACTCGTATTGCACATGAAATTTTAGAAAATAATAAGGGTTCAAAAAACTTAGTTTTGTTAGGTATTCCTTCAAGAGGGGTACCTCTCGCTAATCGCATCGCTGAGAAGATAAGTGAATTCGAAAAGGTAAATATTCCAGTTGGATCCTTGGATATCACTATGTATCGAGATGACTTAAGACTTAAACCACCAAGAGCTTTAGCAAAAACAGAAATTCCTGAAGGTGGAATTGATCATAAAGTTGTGGTTTTAGTTGATGATGTTTTGTTTTCAGGAAGAACCATAAGAGCAGCCCTTGATGCGCTTAACGATATTGGCAGACCCGCAATGGTGCAGGTGGCAGTCTTAATTGATCGAGGTCACCGCGAACTTCCAATTAGAGCAGATTATGTCGGAAAAAATATTCCCACATCAAGAAATGAATCTGTGCAAGTACTTTTGGCTGATACTGATAACAACGAAGAAATAGTCACAATTTCAGCAGGTCAACAATGAAAAAGCACCTTGTTTCAGCAAGTGATTTAACTAAAGAAGATGCCGTTCTCGTTCTGGATACGGCAAAAGAGCTTGCAACAATCTCGGATCGTCCGGTTAAGAAGTTGCCAACATTAAGAGGTAGAACTGTTGTCAATCTCTTCTTCGAAGACAGCACCAGAACAAGAATTTCATTCGAAGCAGCATCAAAGAGATTGAGTGCTGATGTGATCAATTTTTCTGCAAAAGGATCAAGTGTTTCTAAAGGAGAAAGCTTAAAAGACACAGCACAAACTTTGCAATCAATGGGAGCTGATGCCGTTGTTATTAGACACGGATCATCTGGTGCACCACATTTACTTGCTACCAGAAACTGGATTGATGCAGTTGTCATTAATGCAGGAGATGGAACTCATGAACATCCAACTCAAGCACTACTAGATGCTTACACAATAAGAAAACATTTAAGAAAAAATGAGGGCGACTTAAGTGGCATCAAAGTTGCAATCGTTGGCGATATATTGCACAGCAGAGTTGCTCGAAGTAATGCAATATTGCTTAAGACTCTAGGAGCCACACCAATCATGGTTGCACCGCCAACGTTGTTGCCTGTTGGAATAGAGAATTGGAATGGAGAGTATTCCTACAATTTAGATGATGTTTTACCTAAAGTTGATGCCGTCATGATGCTTCGAGTGCAACAAGAAAGAATGAATGACGCTTATTTTCCAACGGCAAGAGAATATTCAAGAAATTTTGGTTTGAACGCACAAAGATTGAAAAGAATGCAAGAACATGCTTTAGTGCTACATCCTGGTCCGATGAATAGAGGAATGGAAATTACAGCAGAAGTTGCTGATAGTAAAAACTCTGTAGTTATTGAACAGGTTGCCAATGGAGTAAGTGTTCGAATGGCTGTCTTGTATTTACTCTTGGGTGGTTCCAATAGCGAGATGGGTGAAAATAGTTTATGAAGATTTTACTTAAGAATGGGTCCCTTAAGGGTGAAAAAAATGTTGATCTTCTAATTGAGAATGACAAAATTATAAAGATTGGTCCAGCAAAATCCATAACAGATGTAAATGCTGAAGTCATTGATTTGAGTGGCTTAATTATTCTTCCTGGACTAGTTGATTTGCACACACATTTAAGAGAACCTGGTCGAGAAGATGCAGAAACTATTGCTACCGGTAGTGCTGCAGCAGCTCGAGGTGGATTTACGGCGGTTCATGCGATGGCAAACACTTTGCCAGTGGCCGATACAGCTGGTGTGGTGGAACAAGTATGGAACTTAGGAAAAAATGTTGGCCTAGTAGATGTTTATCCAATTGGTGCAGTCACCGTTGGATTAAAGGGTGAAAAATTAGCAGAGCTTTCAGCCATGGCTGATTCAAATGCACGTGTGCGCATATTTAGCGACGATGGGTTTTGTGTTTCAGATCCAGTCTTAATGAGAAGAGCCTTGGAATACGTTAAAGCATTTGATGGAGTTATTGCCCAACATGCACAAGATCCAAGACTTACACAAAATGCTCAGATGAATGAATCAGAATTATCTGGAAAATTAGGATTAATTGGTTGGCCTGCAATTGCAGAAGAAGCAATTGTGGCAAGGGATGTTTTATTAACTGAACATGTCAAATCTAAGCTGCATATCTGTCATGCTTCAACAGCAGGAACAGTTGAGATTCTTCGATGGGCAAAGGATAAAAAAGTCAATGTCACAGCTGAAGTCACTCCACATCATCTGTTTCTAAATCAAACAAGTTGTGAAAGTTATAACGCAAATTTCAAAGTAAATCCTCCTCTTCGAACCAACAAAGATGTTGAGGAATTAAGAAAAGCCTTGGCACAAGGAATTATTGATGTGGTTGCTACAGATCACGCTCCTCACCCAATTGAAGACAAAGAAGGCGAGTGGCAAAGTGCTGCTTTTGGAATGACTGGATTAGAAACAGCTTTATCTGTAGTGGCTACTGCGATGATTGACACCAAGTTAATGAATTGGGCAGATATTGCGCGAGTGATGAGTGAGAGACCAGCAGAAATAGGCCAATTAGCAGATCACGGACGACCAATTGCGGAAAATGAAATTGCGAATCTGTGCATAGTTGATCCTGAGATGACTTGGAAAGTTGATGCTCAAGACACGCATTCACTAAGTACTAATAATCCATTTCATGAGATGACGTTAAAAAGTAAGGTTGTTCATACAATCTTTCGTGGGAAATTAACAATGAAAAATGGTCAAGTCAAAAAATGAGTTTCACACCTGCGCTTTTAGTTCTAGAAGATGGAAGCATCTTTAGAGGACGATCATTTGGTGCCGTGGGTGAAACTTTCGGAGAAGCAGTTTTCACAACAGGAATGACTGGTTACCAAGAAACCTTGACTGATCCGTCCTATTATCAACAAATTGTTATTCAAACAGCACCTCATATTGGCAACACTGGAATAAATGATGAAGATGATGAATCTTCAAGAATTTGGGTTTCAGGTTACGTTGTTAGGGATCCGTCTCGAATAGCTTCCAACTGGCGCTCCAAAAGATCTTTAGAACAAGAACTTAAGAATCAAAACATTATTTCAATTGCAGGCATTGACACCAGAGCCTTAACTCGTCACTTAAGAGATAAGGGTGCGATGCGTGCAGGAATTTTTTCGAAAGATATTTCAGCACATGACTCAGAATTCTTTATAAATAAAGTCAAAAATTCACCACAGATGAAAGGTGCTGATTTATGTGGCATGGTTTCTACAAAAGAATCTTTTGTTTTACCAGCCATAGGAAAGAAGCTTTATCAGGTAGCAGCAATTGATCTTGGTATGAAGAATGGAATATTGCAGAATTTAACCAAGAGAGGAATTGAGTTAACCGTTCTTCCAGTCACAGCAAGTACTGAAGAGGTGTTGGCAGCTGGAGTTGATGGTGTTTTCTTAAGTAATGGTCCAGGAGATCCTGAAACTGCAATTCATGCAATTGAGGTTACAAAAGCAATTCTTAGAGCCAACAGGCCGCTGTTTGGTATTTGTTTTGGTAATCAAATTTTGGGAAGAGCTGTGGGATTTGAAACTTATAAGTTAACTTTTGGACACCGTGGAATAAATCAACCAGTTCTTGATAAAACAACAGGAAAAGTTGAAATAACCACACATAATCACGGTTTTGCTGTCAAAGCACCAATTGATCGAGTAAGTGATACAGAATTTGGCAGAGTAGAAGTAAGCCATATTTGTTTGAATGACAACGTTGTTGAAGGATTAGAATTAAAAGACAAACCAGCCTTCAGCGTTCAATATCATCCCGAAGCAGCAGCTGGTCCACATGATGCAAGTTATTTATTTGATCGATTCACTCAATTAATGGATAAACACAATGCCTAAAAGAAAAGACATTAATTCTGTTTTGGTGATTGGATCTGGTCCAATAGTTATTGGGCAGGCTTGCGAGTTTGACTATTCAGGAACTTAAGCTTGTCGAGTATTGAAGGCTGAAGGAATCAGAGTAATTCTTCTCAACAGTAATCCAGCAACGATTATGACTGACCCAGAATTTGCTGATGCAACTTATGTCGAACCGATTTCTACTGACATTTTGGAAAAAATAATCATCAAAGAAAAACCGGATGCAATCCTGCCCACATTAGGTGGTCAGACTGCTCTAAACGCGGCCATGGCTTTGCATCGAGAAGGAATATTAGAGAAATACAAAGTTGAGTTAATTGGTGCAAAAGTTGAAGCAATTGAGCGAGGCGAAAACAGAGAAAAATTTAAAGAAATCGTAACCAAAATTGGCGCTAATTCTGCAAAGAGTCAGATTTGTCACTCGTTAGATGAATGTTTAGCATCAGCTGAAATTTTGGGTTATCCATTAGTTGTTAGACCTTCATTCACAATGGGTGGGGCAGGATCTGGAATTGCCTATAACCAAGAGGACTTAATTCGTTTTGTAGCTTCAGGTTTGCAAGCATCACCAACTAGTGAAGTTTTATTGGAAGAAAGCATTATTGGTTGGAAAGAATATGAACTTGAACTAATGCGTGATCATCATGACAATGTTGTCATTATTTGTTCAATTGAGAACTTTGATCCAATGGGTGTGCACACCGGAGATTCGATAACAGTTGCGCCTTCCATGACTTTGACAGATCGTGAATACCAACACATGCGAGATGTTGCAATTGCGGTAATCAAAGAAGTTGGCGTTGACACAGGTGGCTGCAATATTCAATTTGCAATAAATCCTGAAGATGGTCGAATGATTGTTATCGAAATGAATCCTCGAGTTTCAAGGTCATCGGCTTTGGCTTCGAAAGCAACAGGTTTTCCTATTGCAAAGATAGCTGCAAAACTTGCAATTGGTTACACCTTAAATGAAATTCCAAATGACATCACTAAGGAAACTCCAGCTTCCTTTGAACCAACTCTTGATTATGTTGTGGTGAAAATTCCTAGGTTTGCTTTTGAGAAGTTTCCTGGAGCTGACACAACACTGACTACTCACATGAAAAGTGTGGGTGAAGCCATGGCAATCGGTAGAAATTTCAGTGAAGCATTACAAAAATCTTTAAGAAGCCTGGAGAAAAAAGATGCGCCATTTGATTTTTCTGCCTCGACTGAAGATTTAAAGGAACTGATTGTTACGGCGGCAAGGCCAACTGATGGACGAATTAATACTGTCCAGCGCGCACTTTGGGCTGGGGCAAGTGTGGAGCAAATGCATGAAAGCACAAAAATTGATCCTTGGTTTTTAGATCAAATACAGTTAATCAATGAAATAGCAAAAGAAGTACAAACTGCTAAAAACTTGACTGCTGACTTATTGAAATACGCCAAGCAGCATGGTTTTTCAGATATTCAAATTGCGCAATTAACCAACTCTGATGAGACAAAGGTAAGAAATTTGCGCCACAGCTTAAATGTTAGACCTGTATATAAAACCGTTGATACGTGCGCAGCAGAATTTGAAGCTAAAACTCCATACCATTACTCCAGTTATGACGAAGAATCTGAAGTTGCAAAGTCAGATAAAGACAAAGTAATTATTCTTGGTTCTGGTCCAAATCGCATTGGTCAAGGAATTGAATTTGATTATTCATGTGTTCATGCTGCTCAAACACTTAAAAAAGCGGGTTATGAAACCATCATGGTTAATTGCAACCCTGAAACGGTTTCAACAGATTACGACACTTCGGATCGTTTGTATTTTGAACCACTGACTCTAGAAGATGTTTTAGAAATTGTTCATGCTGAACAGGAATCAGGAAACGTTATCGGTGTAATTGTGCAATTGGGTGGACAAACTCCACTGGGATTGGCGCAGAAACTAAAAGATAACGGGGTTCCCATTGTAGGAACTAGTCCAGAAGCAATTCATCTTGCCGAAGAAAGAGGAGCTTTTGGCAGAGTTTTGGAGAAAGCAAATCTTATTTCGCCAGAACATGGCATGGCATCATCTTTTGCGGAAGCAAAAAAGATTGCATCAGAAATTGGCTATCCAGTATTAGTTAGACCCTCTTATGTCCTAGGTGGCAGAGGAATGGAAATTGTTTATGACGAAAGCATGCTTTCTCAATACATTCAAAGAGCAACCGAAATAACACCTGATCATCCTGTGCTGGTGGATCGTTTTCTAGATGAAGCCCTTGAGATTGATGTGGATGCACTTTTTGATGGCACAGAAATGTTCTTGGGTGGAGTTATGGAACACATCGAAGAAGCAGGAGTTCACTCTGGAGATAGTGCCTGCTCACTTCCTCCAATATCGCTAACCAAAGATCAGATTAAACAAATTAGAGAAAGCACTTTTGCTATTGGGCAAGGTGTGGGAGTTATTGGTTTATTGAATGTTCAGTATGCGTTATCTGGAAATGTTTTATACGTCCTAGAAGCAAACCCAAGGGCATCAAGAACTGTTCCTTTTGTTTCAAAAGCCACCGGTATATCTCTAGCAAAAGCATGTTCTCAAATCATGCTTGGCACAACTATAAAGGAGTTACGAAACGAGGGAATTTTACCGAAGTATGGCGATGGTGCAGATGAATTAGCTGGAGCACCCGTTGCGGTGAAAGAAGCAGTACTACCTTTTGGAAGATTTGCAGGAGTTGATTCTGTGCTTGGTCCAGAAATGAAATCAACAGGGGAAGTTATGGGAATTGATGCAAGTTTTGGTATGGCGTATGCAAAATCTCAAAGCGGTGCTTATGCAGGTGGTTTACCACTTAGTGGCAGTGTTTTCGTGTCGGCTGCAGATAAAGATAAAAATCAAATGATTTCTGCCATTAAGAAATTAGATGAATTAGGTTTCGAGATTTTTGCTACTAAAGGCACTGCAGAATTTATCGCAAAGCAGGGAATTAAATCCAAAATTCTTAGAAAAGTCCAAGAAGGATCCATTGATGGTGAAACTACTTCTACAGAAGCAATCATGAAGGGTGATATTGATTTAGTAGTTAATACTCCGCACGGTGGTGGAACAAGAACCGATGGTTTTGAAATTAGATCTGCTGCAACAAAGAAAAGTGTGCCAATTATTACTACAGCTCAAGGCTTAAAAGCAGCAGTTGCAGGAATTGAAGCTTTGCAAAAAACTGGCTTTACCGTAAAATCTCTGCAAGAGTGGGCTAAAGATTTAGAAGTGGCGCGACAGAAATTTTACAGAGAAGTAGGTAATTAATGCCCATTGTTCACAAAGGAACGGTTGTTGATAATAAAAAAGTTGGCAGCTACTTTGTGCTTACTGCTACAGCAGCTGATATGCCGAAAGAATTTAAACCAGGAAACTTTGTTGCAGTTGCAATAGGTGATGAACGAAGTTCATTAATCCTTAGAAGAGCCTTCAGCATTTATCAGGTAAATGATCGAGGAGTTTACGGGGGCACAGTTGACATCGTTGTATCACCACATGGGCCAGGTACTGATTACATTGCAAGTTTGAAGCGAAATGACCCAATTAATTTAGTTGGACCTTTAGGTAAACCATTTAGTCTGCCAAAAGATCCTGTTCCTTGTGTTCTAGTTGGTGGGGGATATGGAGCAGCACCTTTATTTACATTGGCTGAGGCTTTAACAGCACGAGGATGTCGTGTTGATTTTATTTTGGGCGCATCCACACAAGAAAAACTTTTCGGGATGCTTGAGGCCAGAAGAATTTCAACAACACTTTCTGTTACAACAGATGATGGCACATCAGGTCAAATGGGCAGAGTTACAGATGTCCTACCAGATGTAATAACAAAATCAAATGCAGCAGTTGTTTATGCCTGTGGTCCGATGCAAATGTTGAAAGCTGTTTCAGAAGTAGCTTTGCTTCATGGAATCGTTTCTCAAACAAGTGTTGAAGAATCAATGGCTTGCGGAATTGGTGTTTGTATGACTTGTGTTCTGCCTGTAATTGGTGATGATGGAATAACAAGAATGCTTAGATCATGTGTTGATGGACCTGCTTTTCGTGGTGACAAAGTTCGCTGGGATCAAGTTGGTCAGATTCCTGCTGATACCTGGGGTGCGCCATCAGAAGGAACTCATTAATGAAAAGAGTTCCTAAAAGAACTTCCGTTGACATGTCAGTTGATTTAGCAAGAATCAATTTGGAATCACCAGTATTTACTGCATCAGGTTGCGCAGCTGCAGGAAAAGAACTAGACCAATTTATTGACATCACTTCTATTGGTGCGGTGGTCACAAAAAGTGTGATGCTTAACCCAAGATCTGGAAGAGCAACTCCAAGAATGGCCGAAACACCAAGTGGGATGCTCAACGGAATTGGTTTACAAGGTCCAGGAATAGATGAATTTATTGCTAATGATTTGAGTTGGTTGAGTCAAAAAGGCGCTAAAACTATTGTTTCAATCGCTGGTAACAATGTTGAAGAATTTGGCAAGGTGGCCGACAAATTAAGAGATATTCCTGGAGTCGTAGGAATAGAAGTTAATATTTCTTGTCCTAATGTTGAGAATCGTGGACAAGTTTTCGCATGCAATCCCAATGCTGCAGCAGATGTTATTAATACAGTCAGAAGAAATGTTTCAGCAAGTATGCCCTTATTTGCCAAACTCTCACCAGATGTAACAGACATAACAGAAATTGCTCGTGCCGTTGTAAAGGCTGGAGCTGATGGTTTAAGTGTGATAAATACATTACTGGGAATGGTCATTGATATTGACACCTTAAAACCAAAATTAAGTGGAAAAACTGGTGGGCTATCAGGACCTGCAATAAGACCGGTTGCAATTAGATGCGTTTACCAAATTCGTAAAGCTTTACCTGAAATTCCAATTATTGGAATGGGAGGAATTCGAAATGGAAGAGATGCTGTCGAATTCTTTGCAGCTGGTGCAAATGCGGTAAGTGTTGGCACAACTGTCTTTAATGATCCCGAAGCTTGTGTGCGAATACACGATGAGATAGCTGAAATTCTGCAAGAAAAAGGTTTAAGAAGTATTAGGGACATTGTCAATGTTGCACACAATTAGAGAAATGAAATGAAAGCACCAATCGCCGTCGCATTAGACGCACCTAATCTTTCAGTAGCAAAAGAATGGGCAAAGCAAGTTTCACCTTTTGTTTCAACACTAAAGATTGGGTTAGAGACCTATTTGAGAGATGGTAAAGACTCGATTCAATCGATAAGAGAAATTAGTGATTGCGATGTGTTTCTTGATTTAAAACTTCATGATATTCCTGCCACAGTTGCCGGTGCATGCAAATCAGTACTAGGACTAAATCCAAAGTATTTAACGGTTCATGCTTCGGGTGGAAAAGATATGATCAAAGCTGCTGCAGAAGCAATACCTCAAACATTGATAGTGGCTGTGACAATACTTACCTCAATAGATGAGAAAAACTTGCAAGAAATTGGTTTTAAGAATCCTGCTAATAAATCTGCTGTTGATCTTGCATTACTTGCCATAAGTGCTGGAGCTAGAGCAATTGTGTGTAGTCCACAAGAGGTAAGTGAAATCCGAAGAAATGTTCCAAAAGAAATTGTGCTTATTACCCCGGGAGTGCGTCCCTTGGGTAGTAACGCAAATGATCAGCAAAGAATTGCCACGCCAGAAGAGGCATTAACAAATGGTGCTGACCTTCTTGTTATTGGTCGACCAATAACCTCGGCAGACGATGTTGGTAAAGCCGCCAAGTTAATAAGTGAAGAAGTTATTCAGTTTATTTAGGTAAGCCCTTTATTGATTCAATTCATGCTAGATGCAAAGATAACCTCATGGCATTACCCATTTTAACTAAAGAGGAACGAGCAGCCGCTCTATTAAAGGCAGCAGCAGCCCGAAAAGTTAGAGCAGAACTTCGTGAGAAATTAAAAACTGGTCAGTTAAACCTTGCAGATGCTTTTTCCAGAATTCATGCTGAGGACGCAGTTGGGAAAATGAAAGTGATTGCACTTCTTGAATCAATGCCAGGTGTTGGAAAAATTAGGGCTGAAAATCTTATGGAAAGAATTGGAATTGCGCCTAGTCGAAGACTTCGCGGCCTTGGGCCAAATCAGTTGAGCGCTCTATTATCGGAATTTAATTCGTGAGTGCAAAGTTAGTAGTTCTAGCTGGACCATCTGGAGTAGGTAAAGGCACAGTTGTAAGAGAACTGGTTCGACAAAAACCTCAAGTTTTTTTATCTGTCTCTGTCACAACGAGAAAACCTCGACCAGAAGAATCTCACGATGATCATTACATTTTTTTGAGTGAGCAAGAGTTTGAAAATGAAGTCCAAAAAGGAAACCTATTAGAGCATGCACAATTTGCAGGCTATATGTATGGAACTCCTAGAAAACCAGTTGAAGAGCGTATTAAGAATGATCAAACAGTTGTTTTAGAAATTGATTTACAAGGTGCAAGACAGATCAAGAAATCCATGCCAGAAGCTTTTTTAGTGCTGCTTAAACCTCCTTCGATTGAGGAGCTCAAAAGGAGATTAATTGAAAGAGGCACTGAAAAGCCCGAGGAACTAGAACTTCGACTAAAAGTAGCGATGGGTGAATTAGAGGCAGAAAAAGAGTTCGATGCTGTGGTAATCAACGAGGATGTTCAGTCGGCTGTTGGGCAACTGATAACCTTGTTACATCTCAAGTAAGAGATACTCAAATTATTGAAAGGCTCAATCTAAACGTGGCAACAACTCTTCGTCCCGAGGGAATCACTAATCCTCCAATTGATGATCTATTAGATACAGCAGGATCTAAGTACCAACTAGTTATTTATGCCGCAAAAAGAGCTCGTCAAATAAATGCTTACTATTCACAACTTGGTGAAGGGCTACTTGAATATGTTGGTCCACTAGTTGAAACACAATTACAAGAGAAACCATTATCGATTGCGTTACGCGAAATAAATTCAAAACTTTTGAAAACAGAACATGTTGATCCAGAGGTATTGGCTCAAGAAGAAATTGAAATGGAACAAAGAAGACTTGCTGCAATTCAAGCTCAACAAAGATATAACGCTGGCTACGACAATTCATTCGCAGGAGTTTACGAAGATTCTTTCGATGAAACTGCAGAAGTTGCTGCTGAAGTAAGCGATGTAGTCGAGGATGCTGCAGTTGTTGCTGACAATACAGAAGGCAACGACGATGTTTCTGAAGAAACTGTTTCCTAAGAGCTCTTAAAAACTAAGTCGGAGAAAAATATGTCTCGACCTTTAGTTGTGTTAGGTGTAACAGGTGGTATCGCTGCCTACAAATCAGCTGATCTAATCAGAAGATTAAAAGAGCAAGATTTAGATGTTCAAGTAATTACTACTAAAAGTGCTTTAAAATTTGTTGGTGAAACAACGTTTGCTGCATTAAGTGGTCATCCCGTCATTTCAGATATCTGGAATAACGCTCATGAAGTTGAACATGTAAATGTTGCCAAAAAAACCGATGCAATCGTTGTGGCACCTGCTACTGCAGATTTCTTAGCTCACTTAGCTTATGGGTTTGCAAATGATGTTTTACTTGCCACACTTTTGGTTGCAAAGTGTCCAATAATTTTAGCCCCAGCGATGCACACAGAAATGTGGGAAAATTCGGCGACCAAAGAAAATGTTGCGACGTTGCGAAAAAGAGGCTTTTTAGTTTTAGATCCAGCAGTTGGGAAATTGACTGGTGAGGACTCTGGAGTGGGTCGTTTACCCGACACAACAGAAATAGCCCAAGTGGTTAAGCAAGTAATCAATAGAAAAAATGCGAATCTTGGCAAAGATCTGGTTGGTTTGAATGTTTTAATTTCCGCAGGTGGCACAAGAGAAGCAATTGATCCAATTAGGTTTATTGGTAATCGGGCAAGTGGAAAGCAAGGTGTGGCATTGGCATTGTCGGCTTTGAGTCGTGGCGCAAAAGTCACATTAGTTGGAGCAAACCTCAGCGTTAATGTTCCTGCTGGAGTTGAGTTTATTTCTGCTAACACGGCAAAAGAAATGCAAGAGCAAATGCAATTAAGAGCAGGTTCTGCTGATGTTGTGATTATGAATGCTGCTGTGGCTGATTACTTCATAGCAAACCCAGATTCGAACAAGATCAAGAAAAAAGATGATAAATTAACAATTGAATTAGATAAAACAACTGACATATTAAGTGTGTTGGCAGAGTCAAAACCAATAAAGCAATATTTGGTTGGTTTCGCTGCAGAGACTACGACTGATGATGACAACTTGATAACATCTGCTAAATCTAAACTTGGAAGCAAAAAAGCTGATCTAATTGTTGGCAATAAAGTCTCGAACTCTGTAGGTATTAGTAGTGATGAAAACGAAGTTATAATGGTTACCGCCAATGAGGCAGTTCTCTTGCCAAAGGCTGATAAATTGCTACTCGCCGATGCCATGTGGGACTTCATTGTCAAACAATTGGCTAAAGTAGGTCGAGAAGAAAAAAGTCCGGTCGAGCCCGACCTTGCGTGACCTGAAGAGCATAAAATAAATCCAGGAAAGGGATCATAAAAATCATGTCAGGTCGTTTATTTACTTCTGAGTCAGTCACCGAAGGTCACCCAGATAAAATTGCAGATCAAATTAGTGACTCAATTCTTGATGACATGTTAAGACAAGATCCCAATAGTCGCGTAGCAGTTGAAACTTTAATCACAACAGGACAAGTTCATGTTGCTGGCGAGGTAACCACAAGTGGTTACACTGATGTGCCAGAAATTATTCGTCAAGTTGTAACCCAGATTGGTTACGACAGCTCAGTAAAAGGTTTTGATGGTAACTCCTGTGGAGTTTCAGTTTCAATAGGAAAACAATCTCCAGATATTGCCCAGGGTATAGATGATGCTTTAGAGGAAAGAACAGGTTCGCAAGATCCTTTAGATCGACAAGGAGCAGGCGATCAAGGTCTGATGTTTGGTTATGCCTGTACTGATACAAAAACTTTGATGCCATTACCAATTTATTTGGCGCACAGATTAGCTGAAAAATTAACAGAAGTTAGAAAAAATGGAACACTTGCTTACTTAAGACCAGATGGTAAGACACAAGTAACTATTGAATACAACGAGGATAATAAGCCAGTAAGGCTTGACACAATCGTGGTTTCCTCCCAGCATGCAGCTGAAGTTGATTTGGACAAACAATTAACACCAGACATTAAGAAGCATGTTGTTGATCCAGTTCTTAAAGCATTGGATGTGGATCTGGATACTTCAAACTTCAAACTGTTGGTTAATCCAACTGGTCGTTTTGAAATCGGTGGACCAATGGGGGATGCCGGTTTAACTGGAAGAAAAATTATCGTTGACACATACGGTGGAATTAGTAGACATGGTGGTGGAGCATTCTCTGGAAAAGATCCATCGAAAGTAGATAGATCAGCGGCTTATGCAATGCGCTGGGTTGCTAAGAATGTTGTAGCAGCTGGATTAGCCCAAAGATGTGAAGTTCAAGTTGCTTACGCAATCGGTAAAGCTCAACCTGTTGGGGTATTCGTAGAAACTTTTGGCACAGGAATTACCAGTGATGAAAATATTCAAGCAGCAATTCTAAAGGTTTTCGACTTGAGACCTGCTGCAATTATTCGTGACTTGAATTTAAAGCGACCAATATATAAAAAAACTGCAGCTTATGGACACTTTGGTAGAGAAGATAACGACTTTACTTGGGAAAAAACAGATAGAGCACAAGCTCTTAAATCTGCAGTATCAAAATAGATAAACTTTCGGAAAGTGTAGGCGTTTAATGTCGCGACACTTGAATGTTGCAAAAGTTGTTCTTGATAACCCGTTACCTCATCTTGATAGAGCGTTTGATTATGAAATTCCGGAAGAAATGGATGATATTTGTCATCCTGGTGTGAAAGTCAAGGTTAAGTTTTCAAACAGAAATATGGAAGCTTGGGTTGTTGAAAGAACAGGATTAACTAAGCATCATAAAAAGTTAAGTCAAATAGAAAAAGTGATTTCCCATTACCCAGTTTTGCTTCCCGGGATTTTAGAACTATCACAAGTTGTGGCCGATAAGTTTTTAGGAAATCTAACTGATGTTCTCAGATTTGCAGTACCTCCTAGGCAAGCAAAGATTGAGAAGGCACACAGCAAACCATCCTGTATTC
>SXYE01000081.1 GCA_005789325.1 Actinomycetota bacterium | reverse complement strand
GGCATTCCGTTATCTGCTCCAGTAATAGCAAATTTAAAACCGGTAACCATTTGATCAGTTACTTTTAATGTGCCAGCACCTTCATTGGCAAATGACCATGAATCATTTGTTGTTACCCAAAAAGTCCAATAACGATAATCAGCAGCGTTTGCTGGTGTTATTGAAAATAGGGAAGTGAAAATACTTGCAATGAAAATACTTGCGATATTTCTTTTTAATTGCTTCATTCGTTTCTCCTCATGCTTTTGGCCGTAGGTGAGCGAAATGAGCGAGGCTTAAGAATCTAAATCTAAATACAAAACCCTTTGCATCAAAAGATACAAAGGGAAGGTGGATCTAGAAAAACAATCCGGCCTGCCCCGTTTTCCTCGACGGTGCGTTGGACGACTCATTCCTTGTTAGGTAATCCGACTTGTCATTTGGCACCAGAGTTATCTGGTGAATGACCCACGGTTGCGGGACAGTGCCGGATTCTGACCGGCTTCCCCTTTTACAAGGAATAGGTTTCTTGCTTGAAAGACAACTTACATGGGCACACCACCTGCCAGTCAATGGCAAAGCCCCAGCGAGTTGTGAAACTATTTACATAGGTAAAACCAGTTGTCGCGGGGGCACACTTGGAAATTTGCCTGAGAGCAGGATTAAATCAAAATGGCATTTACTTGGGTCTATTTAGATGAAGTTGGAAAACCTGTTGCTGATTTACCAAAAGAAGCAGTGATTGCAGAATTTAAAACCAGAGCTGAAGCTGAAGATTGGTTAACTCTTAATTGGAGAGTTCTACTCAATGGTGGAGTTCACCAAGTTTCACTTTGGGACGGAACTGAATTGGCCATGGAAAACATGAGCCTTCATCCAGCTTAAAAGAAATTATTTAAATTCTTTAGGTGCTCCACCAATTTTAACTACTGGTGGAGGAAGTCTTAGATTTCTAAGTTGTAGTGCTCGCATCAAACCGTAAAAAACTGCACCTTTTCTTTCCTTAGGATCTGGATAGTTTTTGTTCATTACGCTTTTAATTTGAAAACCCAGAATTATTTCATCAATAATTGTTCCAGCCATCATGGCTAACCACAGAAAATAAACAACTCTTGCCACAGTTGGATTTGGGATCAAAGACAAAATCAAGACAACAAGTGCAAGTGGTAAAAATAATTCGCCGAAATGCCAACGAGAATCAACCATGTTTCTAACATGTCGTCTAACTGGTCCTTTATCTCTATATGGCATGGCCCATTCTTCGCCACGGTTCATGGCGACACGGGTTTCAATTCTTTGTTGACGAGTGCGTTCTCTAACTGCTTTTCGGGCTTCTTTGGAATCACGAGGAACTTTTAAAGCTTTTTTACGAGCAGCTTCAGCGTCTTTGCGTTTAGGGGTTGGTTCAGATTTCATAATTGCTTTCCAGATTAGCAGTATTTATTTACACACCAGGCAATGCCAACATTTGATTGAGGGCAATGCGGGCATAGGCCTTGGTATCTTGGTCAACTTTGATCTGGTTAACAACATTTCCTGAAACTAGATTTTCCAGTGATGCCACCAGGTGGGGAAGATCAATTCGATTCATGGTTGAGCAGTAACAAATAGTTTTATCTAAAAATGAGATATTTTTATCAGGAAATTGTCTGGCTAGGCGACGCACTAAATTAAGTTCAGTTCCCACAGCCCAACTGGTTCCTGGAGGAGATGCTTTTATTGTTTTAATGATTCCTTCAGTTGAGGCCACCACATCTGCTGCTTCGGCTACTTCATTAACGCATTCTGGATGCACAATAATTTTCACATCTTTAATTCGCTGTCTAACATCAATTACTGATTTCATATTAAAACGAGCATGAACTGAACAATGGCCTTTCCAAAGAATCATCTTTGCGTTGACAAGTTCAGCATCAGTTAAACCACCACGTGGCTTTAGA
This sequence comes from Actinomycetota bacterium, assembly GCA_005789325.1. GTDB lineage: Bacteria > Actinomycetota > Actinomycetes > S36-B12 > UBA5976 > ATZT02. The sequence goes on along the minus strand of SXYE01000081.1, from coordinate 7,962 downwards.
GGATTAAAAACTACACAGTCTTCTTTTTTCAATCCAAGTTTCATTACTGCTGTGTTTCTGCCTAAGTGTTGATCAGGCAAGAACAAAACTCTTTCACCTTTAGAAAATGACCACTCTAATGCTTTTTGGGCATTGGAAGAGGTACAAACTGTGCCACCATTTTTTCCAGTGAAACCTTTGATTGCGGCAGTCGAATTCATGTAAACAACTGGAACTGTTGTTTTGGCAATGCCTAAATCTTCTAACACTGACCAACAAGTTTCTACTTGGCTAATTTCTGCCATATCTGCCATGGAACATCCAGCTGCTAAATCTGGAAGTATCACATTTTGTAAATCACTGGTAAGAATGTCAGCACTTTCAGCCATGAAATGAACACCACAAAAAATTATGTAATCAGCATTAGGACGTGCTGCTGCATCTTTGGCAAGTTTGAATGAATCTCCAGTTGTGTCAGCAAATTGAATTACTTCATCACGTTGATAGTGGTGACCTAATATAAATAAACGATCTCCAAGTTTTTCTTTTGCAACCAATGCTCGTTTCACTAATTCGGAATCAGAGGCCTTTGGTAACTCTCCAGGGCATTCCACACCTTTTTCGGTGTTGGGGTCAGACAGATTTCCTAAAAGATGCAATAAAGGTGTTGGTGAAGGTTCAGTCCAAGTTGGTGCCATATACCAATGGTGTCACGTTCTACTAATCTGTGCGAGTGCGCATAGTTATTGCTCCTGACTCATTTACCGGTACCTTGACTGCTGCCCAAGCAGCATTAGCAATTAAAACCGGTTGGGAAAAAACCTCAAAAGCTGATTTCTTTTTAGCACCCATGAGTGATGGCGGTCCTGGGTTTATTGATGCCATCGAATTTGGCTTTGGCGGAAATAAAAGTCATCATCAAATAACCGGCTTAGAAGGTACAACAATTACAGCCCCAATTTTGGTGGTTGGTAAAACTGCCTACATTGAATCTCATTTAATTGTTGGTCCACAATTTATAACCAAACAGCCTCGAACTCCTGATAAATACACTTCCAAAGGAATTGGTGAACTAATAAATATTGCGGTGCAACAAGGTTGTCAAACAATATTTGTGGGCGTTGGTGGAACTGCTTCTATTGATGGTGGTGCTGGAATCCTAGAAACCGTTGAGAAAGAAAAACTAAGTGATGTTGAACTTGTGGCAGCAACAGATGTTGATGTTTTATTACTAGGTAATAGAGGCGCCGCAAAAGGATTTGGTGAACAAAAGGGTGCTAGTAAAGAATTAATTGAAGAATTAGAAAAAAAACATGAGCAATTAGCGCAAAGCACACCCAAACGTAAAGACAACAAAGATGCCTCCCAAATGCTTGGAGCAGGAGCGGGGGGAGGAATTGGGTTTGCTCTTATGGCACTTGGTGCAAATAGAGTCAGTGGTTTAGAACTTGTTACAGAATCTTTTGATCTAGCAAATGAGATAACAAATAGTGATTTAGTAATAACTGGTGAAGGAAAACTTGACTGGCAAACTTTAAGAGGAAAAGTGATCACCGGTGTTGCAGGAATTGCTAATGAAAGTGCAATTTCTTGTTTAGCACTTTGTGGTCAAGTTATTGCTGGGAAAAGAGAATTGGCAGCAGCTGGAATTGTTGGGGCTTATGGCTGCATTGAAGAAGGCGAAGAATTACCCGAAGATCCATTTATGGCCCTGGTTTTCCTCGCGGAGCGGGTCAGCAGGACATGGTCGCAATAACGTGGCAATATAGATAGTGAAGGAAAGGAAGTAATCATGTCGGCAGAGACCACAAACACCCAGGGTGTTTTATTAACAGATGTTGCAACCACAAAAGTGCGTACCCTTCTTAGTCAAGAAGGAAGAGATGATTTAGCTCTTCGAATTGCAGTGCAACCAGGTGGATGCTCAGGCATGCGTTACCAATTATTTTTTGATGATCGCTCCCTAGAAGGAGATGACACACATGATTTTGGTGGAGTCAAAGTAGTCGTAGATAAAATGAGTGTTCCTTATCTAATGGGTGCAACTATTGATTTTGTTGACACTATTGAGAAGCAAGGTTTCACAATTGATAATCCAAACGCCGGGGGATCCTGTGCGTGCGGTGATTCTTTCCACTAAATCTCCCAATTAGTTAAATAATCAGTATTCTTAGTTTTTGTGACTTTGAATATTGCAATCACTGGCTCCATAGCCACCGATCATTTAATGCGCTTTCCAGGAAAATTCACTGACTCTTTAGTTGCTGACAAATTAGATCATGTTTCGTTATCTTTTTTGGTTGATGATTTACAAATAAGACGTGGTGGCGTGGGAGCTAACGTTGCATTTTCTATGGGCAAGATGGGGCTTCGACCAATTTTGGTTGGGGCTGTGGGAAAAGATTTTGCTGAATACAGATCTTGGTTAGAAAGACACAATGTTGATTGTGAATCAATTCATTACAGCCAAGATAAACACACAGCAAGATTTGTGTGCACCACAGATGAAGTTGCTAACCAAATTGCTTCCTTTTATCCAGGAGCAATGAGTGAATCAAACCTCATTGAACTTGGACCAGTAATTAATAGGGTTGGAAAAATTGATTTTGTTTTCATTGGCCCAAGTGATCCTGAGGCAATGATTAAGCACACCGAAGAAGCTAAACAGCGAGGAATTGCTTTTATTGCAGATCCATCACAACAGATGGCACGCATGGATGGCAAGCAGATCGCAAAACTAATTGATGGTGCTACTTATTTGTTTATGAACGAATATGAATCTTCTTTGATTGAGAAAAAAGTTGGTTGGAACACTGATGAATTAATGAAACGCGTTGGCACAGTGGTTACCACACTTGGTGCAAAAGGTGCACGAATCCAAAGTAAAAGTGAAACCATTGCCACGGTTGCGTGCCCGCCTGAATCAGAAAGAATTGATCCAACAGGTGTTGGTGATTCTTTTAGAGCAGGTTATGTTGCCGCACATTCATGGGGATTGGGTCCAGAAAGATGTGCCCAAGTTGGTTCTATGTTGGCAACTTATGTAATTGAAACTGTGGGAACCCAAGAGTATTCATTTACTAATGAAGAATTTGTAAATAGATTCAAAGACTTTTACGGTGATACTGCAGCAGACGAAGTAAAAAAACATTTAGTTAGGTAACAAATCATGCCCACACCGCTTGATGCTTCGGTCTGGGATTTTCCTACTCCAGAACAAATGCCCAAAGATGACTTAGTCACATTAGGGGCAGATTTAAAACCCGAAACCTTAATTGATTCCTATAAGCACGGCATATTTCCTATGCACCTTCAAATAGAAAACAAAAGAGAAATTGGTTGGTGGTCACCCCTACAAAGAGGCATTTTGCCATTAGACAAAATCAACATTTCAAGTTCGTTAAAGAAATCAATGAAGAAATACTTTGTGACATTTGATCAAGACTTTGATGCTGTAATTGAAGGCTGTGGAGATGATAAAAGACCTAAAGGATGGATAAATAAAGATATAAAAATCGCCTATAAAAAGCTGTTTGATCTAGGTTATGTGCATTCTGTTGAAGTGTGGAATAAGAAAGATGAACTAGTAGGCGGGCTTTATGGAGTGGAAGTCAATGGTTTATTTGCCGGAGAATCAATGTTTCATAAAGAAACTGATGCTTCCAAAACTGCGATGGTCTATTTGGTTAATCAATTGAAAGAAGCTGGGGGAGAAAGAATCTTTGATGTTCAATGGCAAACCCCTCACTTGAAATCAATGGGAGTGATAAAAATTAGTAGAGCAAAATACATTTCACTCTTGCCAGAAGTTATGAATACAACTCCTGCGTTTTAGATTCCACCAGCTGCTTTTACTTCCTGAATTGAACTAGTAAAGGCAGAAACAAAATCTAAGATGTCTATTGATTGAGCATCAAAGGGAAGAGAAATTCTGATACTGGTTTGTTCACCAAATCCCATAGCAGCTAAAACATGAGAAGGTTTAATTTGATCAGGGGTGCAAGAAGAACCACTTGAAATTGCAAACCCTTTTTTACTTAGATTGTTAACTAAAGATTCGGCATCAATATCTTTTATAACTGCAGCCAAAACATGTGGCAGTCTTGCCACAGGGTCCCCTAAGAGAGTTATATCAAGATTACTTGAAAGCAATTGCCTTAATTCTGTTATGAGATTTCCTAAAGCTTTAGCTGTTTCTGAACGAGTTGAAGTTATTGCTTCAAAGCTGGCCCCAATTGCTACAGCATGAGGTATTGAAACATTGTTAGAGAATTTATGATTTTCTCGACCATCATCTAAAAGAATTGATTTAAATCTGGCACTTCTTTTAACAACTAAGACATCAATTCCAATTGGGGATCCCCAGGTGGCAGGTTTTAATAACAGTGCATCCCAATCCAAGCCTAGGTTTACTAAACCTGCGGTCATAGTTGCATCAACGAATAGGGGAATATTTAATTCTTGACATTTTTTGTAAATCGGATTTATAGGTTGCTGCGTTCCAACCTCGTGGTTAGAAAATTGCAATACCGCTAAACCTGGTTTTATTTTTTCAAGAGTCTCAATGAATTCTTTCTCGTTTATCCGGGCATAATTATTTACAGAAATTTCATAGTTTTCAAAACTTTTAATTCTTTCAATTAGTGCTTTTTGTTCAACGGCGGAGTAAACAATCGTTTTGTTGCTCAATGAATTAATCAAACCACTAATTGTTAAATCAAGACCTGCATTTCCTGAGGGAATAAAGGAGACTTCATCAGCATTTACTTTTAAGCGTGCGGCAATGGATGCTCTGGCACTATCTAGAAGTATTCGAGCAGATCGTGAATCGTGGTAAAGCTTGGTTGGGTCAAGGAAGGCATAGTCGGGAAGAGAACTCAAAGCTTTTTTTGCAGCAGGATGAATTGGGTGAGAACTTAAAGTGTCGAAATTGTGCGTATGTGCACTTGTGCTGGCAGACATGTGTCAAACGTTACTTGCCCTTGTTTTCCTCACAGCGCCTTGAGTGCACTAATCTCTATATATACAGTGCAATTTCAACAGAAAAGGTTTTCGTGCGCAAAGTTGCTGGTCTGGCACTTCTAGCCCCGACACTTTTCATTTCAGCCTGCTCTAAGGCCTCTCAAGAAGAAGCTCTTCGCATCGGTTTTCCTGAACCAGTAACCACTGAAGGTGTCACAATTTTAAATCTGTGGCAAGGAACTTGGATTGTGGCCATTGCCGTTGCGATTCTAGTTTTGGGATTATTGTTTGCAGCTTTAATACTTTATCGACGCAGAAGTGATCAAGATGTTCCAAAACAAACTCGTTACAACATACCTTTAGAAATTCTTTACACAATTGTCCCATTTGTAATTGTGCTTGGATTATTCTTTTTTACTGCTCGCGATCAAAGCACTATTATTAAATTGACTGGTGAACAAAAACACACCGTCAATGTTGTGGGATTTAGATGGTCATGGGCATTCAATTACAAAGAGGCTGGTGTGTATGAAATTGGAACACCTGCTCTTCCACCAACTTTGTATCTACCAGTTGATGAGAAAGTTAAATTTGAATTAACTTCCCCAGATGTTATTCATTCATTCTGGATACCTGCATTTTTAATGAAAATGGATGTTATTCCAGGCCGTTTAAACGCTTTTGAATTAACCCCCACTAAGTCTGGTGAGTTTGTAGGAAAATGTGCCGAGCTTTGTGGAGTTGATCATTCGCGAATGCTATTCAATGTAAAAGTTGTACCAAGGGCTGAGTTTGAACAGCACCTTGCCGATTTAAGGGCCGCAGGTCAAGTAGGTGCTTTAACATCAGGAAAAGTAGACACTAAAGGTAATCCAGATTGCTTAGGTAATCCAGAATTACCAGCATGCAAGGGAGAATAATTAAATGACACTTCTGGATAATGAGCCAACAGTTTCTTCACATGCATATCAGGTAAAAAAGAACACGATGGGTCGGACCATTGTTAAATGGATGACCTCAACTGATCCAAAAGTTATTGGAAATCTATATTTCATTACTTCATTTATATTTTTCATGTTCGCAGGCGCTATGGCCATGGTTATTCGAGCTGAGTTAGCAAGACCTGGTTTGCAATTTATCTCTAATGAGCAGTACAACCAAATGTTTACCATGCATGGAACCATTATGTTATTTCTTTTTGCAACACCACTTTTTGCCGCATTTGCAAATGCAATTATGCCACTTCAAATAGGTGCACCCGATGTTTCTTTCCCAAGATTAAATCTTCTGGGTTACTACCTTTATTTAGTCGGAAGTTTGATTGTTGTTGCAGGATTTTTGACTCCAGATGGTGCAGCAAGTTTTGGTTGGTTTGCTTACGCCCCACTTTCAAACGCGGTAAATTCCCCGACAGTTGGCGCTGATCTTTGGATCATTGGTTTAACTATTGGTGGTTTGGGAACAATTCTTGGCTCGGTAAACTTTGTAACCACAATTTTGACAATGCGTGCACCAGGCATGGTTATGTTTAGGCTGCCAATATTTACCTGGACAATTTTGTTAACGAGTGTTTTGGTATTGATGGCGTTTCCAGTATTAGCTGCATCTTTAATTGTCTTGCAAGTTGATAGAACTTTTAACTCCCAAGTATTTGAAGCAGCAAATGGTGGAGCAATTTTGTGGCAACACCTTTTCTGGTTCTTTGGACATCCTGAGGTTTACATCATTGCTTTACCATTTTTTGGAATCATTAGTGAAGTAATTCCAGTATTTAGTAGAAAACCAGTCTTTGGTTACAAAGGATTAGTCTTTGCAACTATTGCCATAGCTGGTCTATCAGTGGCGGTGTGGGCACATCATATGTATGTCACGGGTGCTGTTTCGTTGCCATTTTTTGCTTTAACCACAATGTTGATTGCTGTACCAACTGGAGTTAAATTCTTCAACTGGATTGGCACAATGTGGCGAGGATCTATCTCGTTTGAAACACCAATGTTATTTGTGATCGGATTTTTGATCACATTTCTAATTGGTGGACTAACTGGAGTAATGCTTGCCATGCCACCAATAGATTTCCACGTGTCAGATTCATATTTTGTGGTGGCACATTTTCACTACACAGTATTTGGCACAGTAGTTTTTGCCATGTTTGCAGGATTTTATTTCTGGTGGCCAAAATTCACCGGCAGAATGCTGGATGACTCAATCGGTAAAATTCATTTCTGGACTTTGTTTATTGGCTTTCAAGTCACATTTTTAATCCAGCATTGGCTAGGCATTAAGGGCATGCCTAGAAGATACTCAGATTACTTAGCAAGTGATGGTTTCACTTTCGGAAATACTGTTTCTTCAATAGGAGCCTTCCTATTAGGTGGATCCACTTTGTTCTTCTTGTGGAATGTTTACAAAACTTGGCGTAGTGCACCTTTAGTAAAAGTAAATGATCCATGGGGTTGGGGAATGAGTTTGGAATGGGCAACATCATGTCCACCACCAAGACACAATTTCAATGAACTGCCAAGAATTCGTTCTGAGCGCCCAGCCTTTGATGCAGCACACCCAGAATTAGCTGACTCAGATGCACCGGTGCGACAAAATTTCCTGGACGACACCATTGGTGGGCCAGTGTTAGGAAAAAGAAATTAAATGAAATCTGGTGGATTTTTATTTCTTTATGGTGGACTATTTTATTTCGTCGTTGGTGCAATTTACTTCGTAGTTTCACGCGAACCAGTGGGCACAACTGCATTGGTACTAACTGGAGGTTTGGCAGTATTAATTGCGTTTTATTTACTATTCACTCAAAACAGACTCGGCTATCAGCCAGAAGACAATGCACAAGGTGAACAAAATGAAGCACCGTCAGATTACGGTTTTTATTCACCTCACTCATGGTGGCCCTTGATTGTGGCAGTTGCCACAGGAGTAACTTTTTTAGGATTAATTTTTGCGGTGTGGATTTTGCTACTAGGCTTGGGACTAGTAATTTTTTCAGTTTGGGGATGGCTCTTTGAATATTGG
>SXYE01000080.1 GCA_005789325.1 Actinomycetota bacterium | reverse complement strand
TGGTCCAGATAACTTGTCTCTTCGCGCTGTATCGGCTGCAGTGGGAGTAAGTCCAAGTGCTTGCTACCACTACTTCCCCGATAAAACATCACTAGTTACTGCTGTAGGAAAAGCCTTGTTTCAAGATCTTGCAGACAGACAGGAACGTGCTGTGCAAAAGATTAACGGCAATAATTCCAAAGCAGCGATTGAAAGATTTCAGGAACTGGGTAAATCTTATTTTGAATGGGCTTTGGCGGAACCAAATTTATACCGTTTAATTTATGGTGGATTTTGCGCACCTAATTTTGAAAACCATGACAGTAAAGCTTGGAAGTTACTAGAAGAAAGTTTAGACGAATTAGTGTCACATGGAGTTATAACAAAAACCGCTAGAGAAAATGGTGAAGCCTTTGTTTGGGCATCTGTACACGGAGCAAGTTCTCTAATTATTGAAGGTCACATGCCAAAAGAAGCTTACTCTCTAATTATCACTCGAGTTAGATCATCACTAGGTATAGATTAATTCCTATTTTTCGATTTAATCATCAATTGCTTTTTTCTCACCCTTATAAGTTTTCTCACTAATGATTCAGGCAAAGGTTTATCAACTGCAAAGCGCAATGTTCCAGCAGATTGGTCATATTTAGCTGTTTCTTTTCCTAATTCCTTCAAAACAGACCCTGAAAAAGGAAAATATGAACAGTGTTTTTTTGCCGAAAGAAAACCACAAATTATTCCTTCCTCAATTTTGTAGGCGGGCATGTTGTAGCTGATGACTTCTTTGGCATTGGGTTCAATCTTTAAAATAGTTTGGCGAAGTTTCTTTAAAGTTGATCTTTGAGGCTCAGGAACAGTCTTTAAATAAGCATCAACTAACTTCTTTGACATTCTTAGAGTAGATCTCCACGTAATTTAAATGCTGTGGCAACTCTTTCTACTGAGACCACAAATGCTGCTGTTCTTAAATCACAACCATATTTTTGTGAAGCATCCCAAGTGGCATCAAAAGCAATTTTCATTCGCGTATCAAGTTCATCTCTAAATCTTTCGATTGGCCATCTAAATTCTTGAATATTTTGGGTCCATTCAAAATAAGAGCCCATCACACCACCAGCGTTAGCCAAAATATCTGGTACAACTACTACCCCACGCTTTTGCAATGCTGCATCAGCAGAAAGTGTTAATGGCTGATTTGCACCCTCCACAATAATTTTTGCTTGTACTTTTTCATGATTGGAATCATTTATTACTCCACCTAGCGCTGCTGGAATTAATAGATCACAATCCATTGTCAATATGTCTTCACCACTTACATCTTTACCATCAGGTATTTCAGATACTTTTTTGTGTTTTCCAATAATTTCTTTAATATTGAAACCTTTGTCATTGATTTTGCCACCACTGACATCGGCTAAACCAACAACTTTCATGCCTGCTTCTTGAGCAGCTAATGCTGCATAAACTCCCACGTTTCCAAAACCTTGTATGGCAACTCTGATTTCACTTGGTTTTTTATTTATTTTTTCCAATGCTCCAACTGCAACTCCGATAACGCCTCGTCCAGTTGCTTCTTCTCGACCAGGGGCACCAAATAAACCAAGTGGTTTGCCGGTCACAACGGCAGGTGAAAATCCGTTAATTCTTTGATACTCATCCATAATCCAAGCCATAGTTTGAGCATCTGTTCCCATATCTGGTGCTGGCACATCGCGATGAGGACCAAGAATATTAACCATTGTTCTGGTCCATCTTCTTGTTACTTCTTCTTTTTCTCTCACAGTTAACGTGTTGGGATCAACGGTTACTCCACCTTTACCGCCACCAAAAGGCACATCAACAAGTGCAGTTTTCCAAGTCATAAGACTTGCTAATGCTCTTACTTCATCTAAATCAACTGATTGGTGGTATCTAATGCCACCTTTTCTAGGACCTCGTGCTGAAGAATGTTGAATTCGATAACCAGTTAGAACATCAATTCCCCCAGATTCTCTTCTTAAAGGAATAGAAATAATTAATTCACGTTCTGAAGTTGAAAAAGCTTGAATGAAATCTTTGGAAAGTTTAAGTAATTCGCCGGCTCTAAATACGTATGCGTTTACTTCTTCTAGTGCACTAACGCCTTTGTTATGCATGTTTACCTTCTTTTCTAGGTTCTATCTTAGGTCCAAACAGGCTCTTGGACTTCCTTAACATTGCCTTCTTTGTCAAGCAGGAAAAAACGGTCAAAGTTCTGCACAAACCACCTATCGTGAGTAACCGTCAACACAGTTCCATCAAAGACATCTAGTGCTGCCTCAAGGGCTTCACTACTTGTTATATCCAAGTTATCTGTTGGTTCATCCAAAAGTAGCAAGGTTGCACCGGAAAGTTCCAGTAAACAGATTTGAAACCTTGCTTGTTGTCCTCCTGAAAGAGTTAAGAACAACTGATCAGATTGTGCCCCTAAACCATATCTGGATAAAGTTCCAACTGCTGCTGCAATTTGTAAAGATTTTTCTTCCCATAAAATTTCGGTTAAAGTTTTTCTACTCCACTCAGGATGATCATGCGTTTGAGCAAACCAACCAGGAACAACTCTGGAACCTAATTTCCAATCCCCTGAGTGTCTAACTGTTTCATCTCCTCCTAAAAGTCTTAAGAAATGTGATTTACCTGTTCCGTTTCCTCCCAGAAAGGCAACTCTTTCACCGTAAAACAATTCCATATCAAATGGTTTAGTCAAATCTGTTAATTGCAAATCTTTACAGACAATTGCTCTAACAGCTGTTCTTCCACCTTTAAGCTTCATTTTTAGTCTTTGTGGCGGAGGTGGAGCTTGAGGAGCACCTGCTTCTTCAAATCTTTTCAACCTTGTTTGCATCGCACGATATTTTGGTGCCATAGCTGGTGAAGACTTGGTTTGCATGTGCAAAGTCTGGACTAAATCTTTTAGTCTTTGGTGTTCATCTTCCCAACGCTTTAGTAATTCGCCTAATCTTTCGTGGCGTTCTTGTCTTGCTTCGTAATATGTGCCAAATCCTTTACCGTGCACCCAGGCTGTGCCACCTTCGATAGTAATTATTCGATCAGCAGCTCTGGTTAACAAAGTTCTATCGTGGCTAATTAGCAATATTGTTTTTGATGATGCTTTTAATTGATCTTCTAACCAATTCTTAGCTGGCACATCAAGGTAGTTATCTGGCTCATCTAGAAGTAGAACTTGATCAGGACCTCGAAGCAGTGCTTCCAGGATTAATCTTTTTGCTTGACCACCTGAAAGTGTTTTTAGTTCACGAAATTTACATTTTTCATATTCCATGCCAACTGCTGCTTGGCAACACACATCCCACAAAATTTCGTTGTCATAGCCACCTGCATCAGCGTATTCAGCTAAGGCGTGAGCATATTTCATTTGAATTTCTTCACTTTCATCTTCCATCATTGCTAATTCACATGCCTCAACATGTTTGATTGCTTCTTGAATTCTTTTTGGTGAAACAACTTTTAGAGCATCTGCAACTGTGGCATTTAATCCCAGGGAGGCTAGGGCTGTGTCATTTTCTTCTACTTTTTTTGCAGCCCCTGTTAAAAGCTGAGGCATGACACCTAAACCACCAGAAACCGAAGTTGATCCTTCATCAGCATTTAAAACACCGGTGATGATTTTGAAAAGAGTTGACTTTCCTGCACCGTTATCCCCAACTAAGGCTGCGGTGATGCCTTCGCCTACTCGGAAAGAAACATCATCAAATAACAATCGACCTGTGGGAAGACGGTATGCAATGCCGTTGACCTCGATTGCACCCATAGGGTTCTAACTTAGTCGACACATCTTTGCTTTATTCATCAGAGCAGAAACCTGTTTTTTCACCTAGGCTTGCGTCATGAAAACAGTTTCATTTTCGAGATTTTTAGCTGCAGGGTTTTTATCTACAAGTTTGTTACTTGTTGGTTGCTCTAGTAGTTCTACAAGTAATCAGGTCACTACAAATGGTAAATGCGCTGATGAACAAAAAATCTCTGTCACAGATCACATAAGTTCTCAAATCACAGCCTTTGAGCAAAAGAACTGGGATAAGGCCTACAGTTATGCCTCTAATTCATTTCAGAAAAATATCAACTTAGATGATTTTCAATCAATAATCTTGGATCAATACCCATTCCTGGTTGATAACTCTGGTTACACATTCGGAAATTGCACCACAAATGCTGATGGCACATTTCAAAACATAACAATTACTTCAAAGTCTCAAAGCTATGAATTGATTTATAACCTGATTTTGGAGGATGGGAAATTAGGAATATTTGCTGCCAGAGTTCTTTCAGCAGCAGAAAATGTGGCTATCTAGTTTTTAGCATTAAAAAGGCTGGGCAATTTCTTGCCCAGCCTTTAGTTTTTTTAATTTGTTATGAACAACCGCTGGTGTTACCGCATCCTTCACAGACAAAGCATGATCCAGCCATTCTCATCTTCACACCACAAGTCATGCAAAGTGGTGCATCAGATTTCAAACCAGTTAGAGATTCCAAAACTTCCATGGAACTTCTGGCAGGTGCTGCACTGTTGGTCTTTTCAACCACTGGCAGAGTTGTGGTTGGGACAAAGTCTGTTGCCACTGCTTCGATTTCAGCAGGTGAACCATAAGACTCGTTTACTGCATTTTTTCTTTCTTCAGCCGTAAAGATTCCCAATGCACTTCTGTGTTCTTCTGGCAAGTAATCCAGAGCTAATCTTCTGAAGATGTAATCCATTACAGATTGAGCGATACGAATATCTTCGTCATCGGTCATTCCTGATGGTTCAAATCTCATGTTGGTGAATTTTTGAACGTATTGTTCTAGTGGTACACCGTATTGCAAACCAATTGACACAGCAATTGAGAATGCATCCATGATGCCAGCAAGTGTTGAACCTTGCTTGCTCATCTTCAAGAAAACTTCACCTAAACGACCATCTGCGTAAGCAGAAGTTGTCATGTAACCTTCAGCTCCTGCTACTGAGAATGATGTTGTTATTCCAGCGCGTGATTTTGGTAAGCGTTGACGAATTGGGTGAGCACTAATTCCTTGAGGTGTAGAAGATGATTCTTCTTTACTTCTTGCATCACTCAAAGGTTGTCCAACTTTGCAATTGTCGCGATAGATTGCCAAAGCTTTCAAACCATATTTCCAACCTTGGTAGTAAACATCCTCAACTTCTTCAACAGTTGCACTTGATGGCATGTTTACTGTTTTAGAAATTGCACCAGATAGGAATGGTTGTGCTGCTGCCATCATTCGAACGTGTCCCATTGGGCTAATGGAACGAACTCCCATTGCGCAATCAAAGACTGAATAATGTTCTGGTTTTAGGCCAGGTGCATCAATCACGTTTCCGTTTTCAGCAATGTATTCAACAATTGCTTCAACTGTTTCTTGGGTGTAACCAAGACGACGAAGTGCTCTTGGAATTGTTTGGTTCACAATTTGCATTGATCCCCCACCAACTAATTTCTTGAATTTCACCAAAGCTAGATCTGGTTCAATTCCGGTGGTGTCGCAATCCATCATCAAACCAATGGTTCCAGTTGGTGCTAGCACACTTGCTTGTGCGTTTCGGTAACCATTAACTTCACCAAGTTTGATTGCGTCTTGCCAAACTTGTGTAGCTAATTGATGAACTGATCTATCCAATTCACTATCAATTTTTACTGCTTCGTTTGCTGCAGCGTGTTTACGAATTACGCGTTTGTGTGCATCAGCGTTACGTGCATAACCAACGTAAGGTCCAACTACTGCTGCCAATTCTGCACTTCTCTTATAAGAAGTACCAGTCATTAGAGAAGTAATTGATGCAGCTAGTGCTCTTCCTGCATCTGAGTCATAAGCAAGACCAAGTGCCATTAATAAAGCACCTAGGTTTGCATAACCAATTCCTAGTTGACGAAAATCTCTAGTGGTTTGACCAATTGCTGGTGTTGGGAAATCTGCAAATGAGATTGAGATTTCCATAGCGGTGATAACAAATTCAACAGTTTTCTTGAACTTGTCAGCATCAAATGTGTCATCATCTTTTAAGAACTTCATTAAGTTCAAAGATGCAAGGTTGCAACTTGAGTTATCAAGATGCATATATTCAGAGCATGGGTTAGACGCATTGATACGACCTGTTTCTGGACTGGTGTGCCAGTCATTGATTGTGGTGTCGTATTGAATACCAGGATCAGCACAACCCCAAGCTGCTTCAGAAAGTTTTCTGAACAAAGAACGTGCATTTACTGTTTTAACTGCGTGGCCATCAGCGCGCGCTGTTAATTGGAAGTCTTGATTGTTTTCATAAGCTTTCATGAATTCATCAGAAACTCTTACTGAGTTATTTGCGTTTTGGTATTGCACAGAAATGATGTCTTTGCCACCAAGATCCATATCAAAACCTGCATCACGTAGCGCTCTGATTTTGTCTTCTTCGCGAGCTTTGGTGTCAATGAATTCTTCAACGTCTGGATGATCAATATCTAGAACAACCATTTTTGCGGCACGTCTGGTTGCACCACCTGATTTGATTGTTCCTGCAGATGCATCAGCACCACGCATGAATGAAACTGGACCAGATGCGGTTCCACCTGAAGAAAGTAATTCAAGTGAGCCACGGATTCTGGAAAGATTTACACCAGCTCCTGATCCACCTTTGAAAATTACGCCTTCTTCTTTGTACCAGTTAAGAATTGAATCAATTGAATCTTCCACTGACAAAATAAAGCATGCACTTACTTGTTGTGGTGCACTTGTACCAACGTTGAACCAAACTGGTGAATTGAAAGAAAACACCTGGTGTAGCAACATGTAAGTTAATTCTTCTTCAAATACTTTTGCATCATCTTCAGTTGCAAAATATCCACCAGCTTTTCCAGCTTTGGTGTAAGTAAGAACTACTCGATCAATTAATTGTTTTAATGACCATTCACGGTTATCGTGACCTACTGCACCACGAAAGTATTTAGTGGTAACAATTGTGGAAGCGTTAACAGACCAGAAATCTGGAAATTCTGTAGCTTTTTGTTCGAAAACAACTTCGCCTGTTTTCCAGTTGTTTTGTACAACATCGCGGCTTTCCCATTTGACATCGTCGTATGGATGAACAC